>NZ_JASJOU010000017.1 GCF_030068605.1 Xanthocytophaga agilis | reverse complement strand
AACCACAGGCAACAACCACAGGCAACAACCACAGGCAACAACCACAGGCAACAACCACAGGCAACAACCACAGGCAACAACCACAGGCAACAACCACAGGCAACAACCACAGGCAACAACCACAGGCAACAACCACAGGCAACAACCTAACAGGTCAGACAGAAGGCAATGTTACCTGGCCATCGCTTCAGGTAGGACTGGCTATGACTCCTCGTAACAATACAGCCAATCAGGTTCCTAAAGCCTATCTGAGATCTGAGCAAATAGTACAGCAATCAGGGTATGTGAGAGTCTTTGTGGTTAGTGAGTCCAATGTTAATACCTGGTTTGATGAACTCGCCATTACTCATGTAGAATCACCGATTGTACAGGAAAATCATTATGATCCGTGGGGATTGAATCTGGTGGGTATCGAAGTAGAGAATAATCCCAATGACAAGTTTCAGTACAATGGGGAAGAGAAGCAGGAAGAGCTTGGTTTAAACTGGATGGACTACGGTTTTAGAAATTATGATGCGCAATTGGGACGGTGGCATGCGGTTGATCCGGTATCAGATTGGGCTGAAAGTCTTACTCCATACTGTTATGGTCTTAATAATCCCGTCAATAATATTGATTTATTGGGCTTATGGGAAACTACTGATGGAGGATATACAACCAACAAAAAAGAAGATATTGAGCGTTTTATGACTTATCTTCAATCTGAATCTATAGGCAGTAATAACGAGACATCGCCTTCTACTGAACAAATGGAACAGTTTGTTGAAAATGAAATGGTAAATAAAGCTACTCAGTTGATTAATGGACAAATGTTTCTATCAACTGTTAATGTACAGGGTTATCGTGATGGACGTGGTACTCGTTGGTATACAGATCGGCCCTCACTTGATAATGCATGGCATCAAGTCCAGGGAACTTTAACACCAGATGCTTTAGATCCAAGAATGGTTGGGCAAAATCTGTTGGTTTTGGTTATCCGGGCGGCGATAATCCTAAAACATATAGTGGAAAAGATGATTTTTCATATGTTCCAGATGACTTATGTAAATCCTGCAACTGGTGAACAAGTAACAAATAAACCAGATACTAAATAGTCTAGATATGACGTTGAAAGAAGCCTTAATACGATCTTATTTAGTTGCGTTTCTATATGTAGGTTTTGCGACTTTTGCTGTACTCAATTCTTATGGAAGTAGCCCTTTTTATGGGGAATGGGTTTTGTTTGGGCTAGTTATTACATTACCTGTTAGCATTATCAGCTTTGGTATAATGTATGCTAGCAAAGAAGCCTACTTAGTTGTAATTGCCATACAACTTATTATGTTTCTGATTACAGGTTTTTTAATTTTTTTCGTATTCTATCGTCATAAGTTAAGATGAGTTGATACTAAATTTTAATCTGTTGTGTTAGAAATTTTGCATTCTTATCTATTTGAAATTAACTAAAGATTATCTGGTTTCTTTTAGCATAGGATTTTCTCTATTTACATGAAGAAATATCTTTGCGAACAAAGAATTATACTTTGTTTATAAAGGTTAAAGTAAGCTATAGTATAGCAACTTTCGGTAGCAAACACACGTATTCCGTATGCATCTGAGCTAGACCATTCTTCCTTACAATAAGCAAGGCAGTATATTTAAGCTAACTAACAACTACGGCCTGAGTCGAATGCTTACTAAGAAATAGATATTCTCGAACAGGAATCTGGAATTACAGGCTTTTGTGCACCATCGTATAATACTAGATTGTATGGAGATCCTGAATCCACTGAGTCATTGGCAGCATATGTAGGTAGTGGAAAGAGTAATTAACAGAGATAAAAGTATGAATACTATTTGTAAAGCCTCACCGCCATGTGAGATTTTCTATTTTTAGGGGGCGTAATCCTGATTTTCATGTAAATAATGGTCAGGTGTATTTTGATAACTTTGAGATCAAGTACGAAGAGAGGCTTATTGTACATGAATGCCATTATGATCCGTGGGGACTCAACAGTTGGTTTAGGTTATAATAAGAAAGAAGATATTACAGAGAATCACCTACATGAAGAACAGGGACAAAATAAACGAGGTGCATATTAGTTATGAGAACATTATTTAGAATATTACCGATTTTTATATTGCTGTATGGGGCGTCCTCCTGTAAGGAACAAATGAATACAAACGATGAGCAAATGAATAAAGATATTGCTCTTGATAAGTTGATTGTACTGATAAAATCTGTTCCTGGAGGAAGCCGGGCACACATTATAACTTTATCAAAAGATGGACGATTAAGTTATAAAATAGGCTCGATAGAGGACTTGTCGGCATTTAATGAAAATAAAATTGAGATTGATAAGTCCTATAAAAAAATACGTAAGCAATTAACAAATGTTGAAATACAGGAAATTAAAGGTTATTTATCCGCAGACAAGGCTATGATTTATAATGATACAAAAACAGTAAAGGATAACTTCCAATATCTATTATTTGTGAATGGAGATAAAAAAGCATTTGTATACGAGAAAAATTTTGATGATTATCCTGAAAATTTTAGAAAAATAATTACTTTTTTACTTGAAAAGACGGGAACACTTTATAAGATACCGGAAATGTCATAATTCAAAGTCTCCAAAAACTTTCAAAGCTCGATTTTTCGAGCTTTTTTACTTATAAAATACTCTGATTTTTTCTATTAAAGATAAAAGTATCAATCACAAAGAAGAGATGTAAGCGTTTATCTTCTGCAAATTTGAATACCTCCAAGATATGTTTTTGTGTGGTTTTATCTATTTGTAAATCAGCTTTACCATTCAGAAATCAAGGTAAAGATACTCGGGTGATAATCCCACCCAAAGCTGATCGAATTCACCTCAAAGACTATGACCAGAATCAGTATAAAGATCAAAATAAAATGTCAGTTTCTTAAAGATATTTCGACACATTTCCACTTGTTATGATAAAACTGTTGTTTCTTTTTTAGCTCATGTACACCTAGCCTATCCTTTAATCTAATTCAGATAATTGTCAAAATGCGCTAACTTGTGGCTATGCCTCAAGCAGGGTCAGAACCGGTAGGCTATCTGAATATCTTGGTTTACAATAAAGACTATACGTTGATTTCAAGTAAGATTCGTCAAGTTACACAGGCAGCATCTGAATGCTGGGAAGAGTTGTATTTATCTCATGTAGCCATAGAAGACGGCTATGTACAAATCCTACTAGCCAATGAAAGTGAAAAAGCGGTTTGGTTTGATGATATCAAAGTTAACCATAGCAGAGATCTAATTGTCCAGGAGAATCACTATGATCCGTGGGGATTGAATCTGGCTGGTATTGAAACGCAGAGTAATCCCAATGACAAGTTTCAGTACAATGGAAAGGAGAAGCAGGAAGAGTTTGGGCTGGATTGGATAGATTATGGAACCAGAATGTATGATGCGCAGTTGGGTAGATGACATACTGTCGATCCACTGGCTGAGAAGATGCGTAGACATTCACCTTATAACTATGCATTTGATAATCCGTTGCGTTTCATTGATCCAGATGGAATGGTGCCTAAAGATCAACATCCTAAAATACCACTAAAATGCATTATTTAGGGAGTAAAGTTTCATATATTCTTTTGTTTGTACCCAGTGCTTTATTTCTAGTAGCTGGCTTAGGATTTATTTGCGATGCATTCATTGGTAGTAAAGCTCATGAAAACGCAGTAATAAGTATAGTAGGGTGCCTATTTATTTTATTTGCATTCCTATACTCAAAGTTAAATCTTATATCCTATGACAAAAATGGAATTTATATAAAAAGCGTCTTCTACAAGAAACACTATAAATTGGAAAATTTCCTTCTTATCAAGCCTGCAAATAAGAATATACCACTTTTGATAAATATCTATAAAATTGTTTTTATCGATGGTAGGTCATTTTATTTTGCGATTTCTCCCTCCAGAGATTTTTCTATGTTAGATCCAGTATCTAAGGCAAACCAAATGGCACAAAAGTTAAATACATTTGTTCAGGATAATAAAATCTGAAGTTGTATTGATCAACCCAAATTTGATAAAACAATCTTTATTTAGGTGTGGGCTTCCCTATAAAGGGAGCCAGTAAAAATAAAGATAAAGAATCATTTGACCCCACTCACTCTACCCTCCCGAAAGGACATGTCTTTCAGGAGGGTAGAACGGATTTTCTCAAAATCAATCAGAATTGCGGCGACTAGCCATTCCATGAATTTTGAGGCGGATGTATTCATCAAATTCTTTTGGACTATATCCTTTTTTACGGGCTTCTTTGATAAAGTCGGCAGTTACTCCATGTATTTTGGCTTCGAGCACTTTGTCAAATTCCAGGTTTTTAAAACCGACGTCAGCCAGGTCCTTCAGATAGCTGGCATTTACACCATGTATCTTGGCATCTAATACCTTGTCCAGCTCCAGATTCTTAAAACCCGCATTGTTCAGATCTTTGATAAAGTCTGAGTTGATACCATGAATCTTGATCTCAATCATCTTATTCAGGCTCATGTCACCATACCCTAATGCATGAATATTCTTAGCTTCTTCGGCGTTGATACCATGGATTTTAGCCTCCATAATTTTGTCTAGCTCCAGGTTCTTAAATCCAGCTTTGCCCAAATCGCTAATGTATTCGGCATTGATGCCATGAATCTTTAACTCTATCATTTTACGCAAACTCAGATCTCCAAATCCCAACGCACGGATGTCTTTGGCAGAAGCCGCATCAATGCCGTGAATTTTAGCTTCCAGTATTTGTTCAACAGGCAGATCTGCAAATCCTGCAGCTTTGAGGCCATCAATGTATTTACGGGTTACCCCATGAATTTTTAACTCCATGATTTTGCGCATGCTCAGGTCTTTGTAGCCAGCCTCCTGCAACTCCTGAATGTATTCTTGTGTAACTCCATGAATACGGGCTTCAATCACTTCACGCATGGATGGTTTTTTCTGCGCGTATTTATCGAACATACTCAGATAGAGCTGATAGTCGGTCTGGGTAATGCCATGAATAGCAAGTTCCTGTATCCGCTCTCCATCAATATCCTGGTAGTTAGCTTTCAGGAAGGCAACATACTTGCGATCTACATTGCCCATAAACAGATGGAATAAGAAGTTTTTGTCGGTATTGGTAATATCATTCTTCTCCAGATAAGACTCAAAACCTGCATCTTTGGCAAAAGTATATTTGCCCTGGCTTACTTCCTGATCCAATGCACCCTGCAAGGTCATGGTACCGGCATCACGTGTGAGCGTAAAGGAATCGCTGGCTTTCTTGACAAACAAACTCTTGTCAAAACACTCCGACATATTCCAGTAGGAAGTTCGGGTATTGTTGCCACCCTTGAATTCAATGCAATATTCTTTGTCAACCTGACGTCCGTACCAATACCCGGTCGACATATCTACATCACTTCTGAAGTTAAATGAGAAGTTGGTTTTGGTATTTATGTTAACCGAAAGGTTCGGATTCGCATTCACCTCTGGAGTTGCTGTGGGAGTAATAACAGCAGAAACACGAGGAGTAGGTGTGGCAGTGATGACAGGTGTCGGGGTTGGAGTCACAACTGGTGCAGTTATAACAGGTGTTTGCTGGTCTCTGGCTCCAACATAACCAATCAGGGCAGTAGCCTGGCTCTCGATGGGTTTGTTAATCACTAACAAAACGCCAAAAAATAGAGGAAGCATAAAGGCATATTTCCAGTAATTGTGCATAGTTGACTTTTTCGCGTTAATCATACGAATTCGTTGTTTGAGTAAAGACTGATTATAGTTTGTAGTTATAGTTAGCGGTTTATGCGGGGCTGCAATTTGTAACAAGCTCCACTGGTAGGTTTCTTTGTCCACTTCATGACCACGAAGCAATAGATCATCGGTCTGGTATTCAATGTTTTTCTCCATCTCCTGTTTGAGCAGCCACATAATGGGGTTAAACCACAGTACAATTCCTACCAGTTCGGCCAAGAGTAGATCCCAGGTATGGCGTAACCGTACGTGGATTTTCTCATGTGAAATGATTTGTTCATACGTCTCAAAATCATAGGCATCGGGATGGATAAAAATGTACCGAAAGAATGAATGGGGTGCTTTTAGCTGGGGCAAATTCACGATGGTGTACCCTGTGTCTGATATGGTATCATGGCTGGTATAGATTTTCAACCATACACTGCCCAACTGAAACAACAGGTTTAGGGTAAATATGCCTACCCCAAACAGGTAAAGTACCAGTAGCCAGAAAGTCCAGCTTTTAGGTGCTGTAGGTGTCTCTTCCTGTGAGGATTGAGCAGAAAGGGCAGTAGCTTCTTTCGCTGTTTGTGGAGACGACACTTCCTTCTGCATTTCATGAGGCGTTTCTTTGGGCAATGCCTGTTGGCTGGGTGATGTAACCAAGGCAGAAGTACCCTCAGACTGCTCCGTTACTTCGTTAGCTGAAAAAATAGTGGAAAGATAGCCCTGGTGAGTAACCAATGGCGGCAATGAAACAAAGGGCAAAACGAAAGCCAGCAACAACACTGCCCAGAAATACATACGATTGACAGCAAAAAAGCTTTCGCGTTGCAAGACAGCCTTGTAAAACAACCAGGCAATGCCCAGAATAAAGGATGATTTAACCAGGAGTGCAATCATAGGTGGATGTAGGTTAAGGTTTTTTCTGGTCTTTGATCATACGTACTATTTCATCCAGGTCGTCGTCAGACAGGTTTTCCTCCTTGGCAAAGTGAGTGAGCATCTTGCTGAACGATCCTCCAAAATACTTTTTCTGGATTGATTCCACGTCCTGCTTACGGTAGTCTTCCAGCGAAATAAGTGGCTCATACCGGTAGGTATTACCAAATTTTTCAGCACTGAGAAACCCTTTGTCCTGGAGTATCTTCACCATTGTGGCAATGGTGTTGTAATGTGGCTTGGGTTCTGGCAAATGCTCGATGATCTCCTTTACAAAGGCTTTTTCGAGATTCCAGATTACCTGCATAATTTGCTCTTCGCGTTTTGCTAATATCTGCATATTCGTATTGTTTTTACAATACTACTAATCGATTAGGACTAATCCTAATAAATTAGTAAATAAAACTAATGGATTAGGAGTTTATTTTTTGATTAGAGTTTTTTATTTAGATGTTTACTGGGGTAATATATTGATTTTTAGTGATTTGTGTTGAATTTTAGTCTCGATGGTGAGAGATTTTCTTTTTGATTTCAGAAGGATACTTTATATGACTTTGGCTTCCATTGATAATTTGTTTTAATTTTCAGTAACCAGAAAATACAACATGAACAAAGAAGAAATACTTCAGCAAATAACCTGGGATTCCTACGGTATAGGTAAGATTACGTTATTCGTTCCCTTATTCGGACAATCACTCCCCTTTGTATTTTTTGCTGAAAATGCCGATTCCCCAACCATTACAGATAAGATGGTAGCCTGTGTGGAAGATGTCCTTACACTTAGACCTGCTGCAATCCAACATGTAAAGGAACTACTTTGGGAAGAATGCTTATTTGCTTTTCAGGTCGCAGACTATGGTGTAGACATTCTTGATGGAGAAACGGCACTGCAAGCACATTTACGGGAATTCGAAGTTGCCAATGCAGAAGATGCTTACCAAAAAAGTGAAGTGGAAGAAATTCATATCAGTCATGAGAACGAGGTGTTCAAGGGACAGTATGCAGAAATAAAAATCAATACAGCTTCTGATAATTATATTAGTGTAATTGTGAAAAACGGACAGATTATTGATTTTGACGACGATGGTACATACGTAAGCTGGTTTGAGCAGGATGAACAGTATGCCCATAAAAAACGGAGTAAAACACTTGGAGATTGACAATCCTTATGTGATTACATGGGGCTATATCTGGTAACGTAGTTATCTAAGTATAACCGAGTTTGTGTTGAGCGAAAAAAAATAAGTATAGATGAGGACAATCGATATAAAGCGGCAGTTTTTAAACTCACTAAAACGTGGGACAGGCGAAGCCTATCTGATACTGAAAAAGAATCCGGAAATTGACTTTTCAGATCAAATCATAAAAGGTGCTTTGAATATTTATGCTTATGACGGACAATCTGAAGGAGATAGGGCACAATACATTTTTGACATAATCTCCATTTCAAAACAAAAAGACAAAATTCGCAAAGCTGTTTTGCAGGGTTTGGCAACAGAACAAAACGATACATGGAATCTAACTCATTTGTTTGCTCTCACAAAACTGTATGCTCAACAGAATGATACAGAAGCGAAACAGGCAATCTATAACAGGTTTTTAAATCACCCAATAGAAGGCTCTGATTGGGTTGGAGAGTCAGAAATAGTGGAACTTGATGGGCTAAACGGATTATTTTATGTGTCGGAAAAGTATGGCAGGTATATTGAACAAAATCCTGGCGATTGGCAGGACGGTTCGGTTATCAGGCATTTTCAAGAAGAGCATATGGATATAAATGTGTATGAAGAACTTAATGATAGAGCCAGGTCAAACAAGTATATTCAGATCTGTCTTGACAACATAGAGCAAACGAAAGCAATACGGGAAAAGAATAAAACAGAACCTGTACCCTACAAAGATATAGTGGATGAAGTCCTTACCAGCAAACCATTTATTTCAGTTAGAAGGAAAAGAAACCTTACAGAAAATGAAGTAAATCAGATAGCAAAACGACTAATTGAGGAAACTGACAAATCAAATATCGAAAGACTTTTAGACATTTTTGATTCTCATAAATTTCCCTACAATAGCAACATAATGTTGAACTTTGCCAAACAGAAACGTACACGTAAAAAAAGTATAGTTGATAATGCTGTTAACGCATTAAAATATCTGAAAAGCCAAAGTATTAGAGAGTTTGCTCTGGACAAAGTCCAAACCACTAAAAACCCGATTGATTTTTTAGAAATTCTGATTTCCAATTACAAAAGTGGTGACGCTAAACTGTTAAGTGAAATTGCAAATAAGACAAACAGTGAGTATAAGATAGAACAACTGGCAGGAATATATACAGATATTTACAAAGCTAATCAGACAAAGGAATGCAAAGAGCCTCTTGAAATTTTGTATAGCAAAATGAATTGTGCTATTCATCGAAACGGAATAGTAAAAATATTGATTGAAAACGAAGTTCTTTCAGATAAAATCAGAGAGGAAATTAAATACGATTGTGATTTAGACACGAGAAAGCTAAGTGAAAAGATAAAAAATGGTAGGGACAAGTCTAGCTGAGTATGGATGATATTTCCTTAAATTTGTCCGTAAAAAGGTAGTTTCAGTAGATAGGAAAACTACTACGAATTGTTTGCAGTGAACCAGATATGATTGTTAAGCTGACAACTAATAAGGCAGTGGTTACCTACTCAAAAATGCCGAGAAAGACGAATAGCTCAGGGCAATCAATAAGACTGAGGATAGGTAAAATTATTCTCAAAAAAACATAGGAGAAATACCTCAAAAATGTTTTTGCTCCTGAGTCTAAAACATCTACCAATCCGGTTCTGAGTGAGAAAAAGAGGTTCTTACATATATTACTGCAGAATTTACCTCACCTGAAATTGCCGACAAACTTTTTATGAGTCAATATACTGTAAACCACATCCCAAAAACCTAATTTCGAAGCTAGGTGTCAAGAACGTAGCCGAACTGGTAAAATATGCTTTTTAAAAAGGCCTGGCATAGCAACCTTACCAGTTGAATAGATAGTGTATGATACTAAACCTGTGTGTAAAGAAACAAAAGCTATATGCTATATCAGGTGAAACGTTGGACGACTTCTCTGTAACTGATCAACTAGTATATAGAAATGCCACTCACTCTTATACTTCAGGTGCTTGTTTGATCAACTGAATGTCAAAATGTAGTTTTATTTCTTCACCCACTACCAGGCTACCTGCTTCTGTTAGCAAATGAAAGGTAAGCCCAAAATCTTTTCGGTTAATTTTACCATTGCCTTCGAAGCCTGCTCTTGTATCGCCAAACCTACCTGTTCCTGTGCCTGTATGTTCTATTTCGATTGTTACGGGTTGAGTAATGCCTTTAATCGTCAATTCGCCCACTAGTTGGGAGGTAGGCTGGTTTTTTCTAATAAAGCCATTAAACAGGATTTCCGGAAATTGTTCTACATCCAGAAACAGAGTTGACTTTAGATGGGTATCCCGTTCGGAATTATTGGTGTTAATGCTGGAGGTTAGTAGCTGAAAAGAGACCTGTGCATTCTGAAATTTGTCAGTTTCGGCTTGTACCTCTCCTGAAAATAACTTAAAAGTGCCCGATACATTAGAGATGGCAAGATGTTTTACTTTGAATTGAATCTCTGAATGAGCAACGTCAATCGTCCATTTGGATGTTGTTAGTACTGTCATCGTTTTGCTTTGTTTGTTTTTACAAAACTAGACACAGTCAACAACCTGTTTTTTACCCTATGGTAAAAAATTACCTTTGGGCCCGAATTCTACTTAACGACTGCTGGGTTATACCCAGGTATCTGGCCATATCACCAAGGCTAATGCGGTGAATAAGGTGATTGTTTTCTTTTACAAACTGGTGATAACGTGTAGTAGCGTTTTCCTCCAGCATTTCACTGATTCGTTTGGTCATTTTGACTGTTGCTCTGGAAACCAGCTTTCGGAAAAATGTTTCCAGAGAATGGTGTTTATGACAGAGCATTTCCATGGAATCATATGAAATCAGTGTTAGTGTGGTTGGTTCCAGTGCAATCATCTCAAAATTGGAGGGTGTTTGAGTAAGAAAGCTTTCAAAGACGCTAAACATCACATTTTCAGAAAAAAAACGCATGATGAACTCTTTGTCTTGTTTGAAAGAACAGATTTTGGTAAGTCCGGAATTGATAAAAAACAGATGCCGGCATACTTCGCCATTGTAAACGATGGTATCGCCCTTCTGGAATATTCTTGTCTTTGTATGGGGTATCAAATCGTTGACAGCAGCTTCATCCAAAGGAGAAAAATCATTGCAAAAAGTAAAAAAGTCAGCCATAAACCAATAGAAAAGCTTCTTTGGATAAAATGCAAAGAAAAGATAGGAAGGTTGCAAATCTAACGGGTATAATTATCACATAGAAAATGGATGGGTAGTAAAAATTGTGACGTTGTTGTGAAAGCAACGAACAATGTCTTAAAGCAATATCTCTGTCAGCACAATTCTTGCCAACAAAACTTGTTACATTTACCTGGTAATAAATCATGCAATTGGTGTCTTTTCTATATATCCCATGAAAAATATCTTGATTTTGTAGATAAGGCTACCTTCAAAGAAGAATATAAGTCTGAATTGTTGGCTGCTTATCCCAATTATGGCGGAGACCGTCTTATAGATATTTATCTGGCCTATTATCTGAAAAAAGACTGACCAGTTAAATAATAGAAAAAAGAGTGTGTTTTTTTGAGACACACTCTTTTATTACTTGCTTGTGAAAGTGCTATACTTTCTCTTATCAAGGTGCTTTGTTTATTTATCAAACTTCCGCTGACGTTTTTCCGTTTCTGTGGGGAAGTCGTCTGGAATCGGAATGTCTACTTTTCCGGTAGCTGCCCACTGACTACCTCGTTGAAGGCAAGTGATAAAACCTACACACTCTGCTGAGTAGTCAGCATGACCCAATGTCATATGGAAGATGCGTCCTTTTCCATAGTGAATGGTTATCAACGTGGGTTCGTTACGATCCGTACCATTGTTGCTTTTGGGTGAAAATGCCGTAGCCAGTATCTGCATGTTTTTAGCCGGGCCCCGTAACCGGTCATAGAGTTCATCCTTGTTGTGTAACCATTTTTTGGGCATTCCTTTGGTAATGGGATGGGTTGTATCACGAAGTGTAATCAGAAAGTCAAACTGAGAACCATGTGAACCGGCTTTGCCTGGTTGTGTATCCTTAACCAGCTTATCATTCTGATCATAGTAAACATACGGACCATCTTTTTCAGTACGATCTCCCCAGCCTCCCAGACCGATCATCTGATTATAGGCAGGCCATTCCGGAAAGGAGTTATCCGCTGCATGAATGACTACCAAACCCCCTCCGTTTTTCATGTACTTTTCAAAGTTTGCCTGAGTTTTGGTTGTCCATGGAGCTGCATTCCATCCGAAATTGCAGATGATGAGGTCATACGTAGAAAAGTCAGGGTGAAACGTTGAATCTACTTTGGACTGAGCTAGTGCCTGTGTTTGTCGCAGACCTTTGATGGGATAGGCTTCTATATATTTATCTCCCTGCCAGGTAAATTGTGTGCGTTGCACATCTACAGAAAACTTTCCGGTTTGTTCCAGGTATTGTTTCATCATGGCAGTAATCTTGGGCCATTGTTCATGGTTATTTTGCCCATCTACAATAAGAGCACGTATCCGGGAAGATTGTGCGAACGCTGGCACGCAACAAATAGCCAGACAAAATATGATCAGAAAAGAAAAATGTTTTTTGGTAAGCATAACGATTTCAATATAGATTCAGGTGTTTTTGACCTTAGTGGTAGTCTGGATTATTTTTAAAGAAGTGAAAAGATAGAGGTATTTACTCTGAAATACCAATTTTTGGAATAGTCTGACTAACATAAAGCTACCTATCTTAAAAGATACTGATTTGATTTTACATACCGATTCTTTTTTGGATATGATTTGATGTATGGCACGTTCTTTTTTTAACTAAGTTTTTCACTAATGTCTGAAAATTATGAGACACTCAGAAGAATATTTAACACCTCAGCAAGTGGAACGTATCCTTTATAAAGAAGATATAAAGTTAGCTTTGCGTAACTATCTGACATATTTGTTGGAATACAAGCAGCTTCCCAGAGAGGAAAATTCACTGGAACTCATACGTAAACAGTTTTTTCTGGAAAATAGGGTAGACGTAGCCAAGACCCTGTTTTCCACAACTCTCATGACGCATCACTCGCTGCATTTACAAAATGTACATGGGGAAGACTCGCAGGAACAGCATGCAGACCAAAAACTTATCTCGACTTTGGAAAACTTATCCGTCTCCAATCTGGAACGTTTACTGTCTATGGTTGATAATATGGAAGAAGTTAATCGTTGATAGCCTGAAGATTATTAACGATTAACTTGTGTCCTGTAAAACTGCAATTATTGCTCTAGGGTAACTCGAGCTGGATTTGTGTGCTCTCCCAATTGCCACCATGTGCTGGCACCATTTGTGGAGTTCTGCCCACAACTGGCGTAAAAAGCATACTGGCAGAGCCTTTGGCTTCTGCAGGTTTAAGACCAAAGGCAGGATAGTAGCCTGCATAGGTACCCACTTCACGCATTTTTAACTCTCGGCCATCTGTAAGCTTTGCCTTGATGATATATTTTCCTACAGGTATATTGACAATGGTCAACTTGGAATATCCAATCTTTTTGTAAATCCTGAAAGACTTGTTTTCTCCATACAAGCCTGGTTCTTCAGGGATAAGATGAAGCTCAATTTCGCCATCTTCAGGCAAGTAGTTAGGAATAGTATGATCCCAATCTACCTGATAATCCAAACTAATTGCGCCTCCATAATAATGGGTGGAATTGCCTGGCTGTTGAAGAGCGTCATCTTTGTCGCCTATACCATAAGACTCAAGAACAAAATTTTCTACACTCCCTGTTTCTGAGGCAAACCCTGATATATTGTCATCTGCTGGATGTAAACCTACCACTGCTCTTCCTTCGCCATAATCGATGGTATAGCCTGTTGCATAATACTGCACGGCTCCGATAGGAAGATTTATTTCATAATACCCTTTTTCATTTGTTTCGGCAGAAGCCCCACTATAAGAGCCACCAATTACAGTCACCCGCACTCCTATATAGGCTCCCTTTATCGGTTTCCCACTCAAATCTGCCACATACCCACGAAGTACCCCTTTTTTAACGGATAGTGAAGGGAAATTTGGAGTTCGGGGCTGAACATTGCCCATTACATTTACATAAAATTCGTTTCCACTCAGACGAAAAGTAGCCTCTCCATTTACGACAGGAAGCGGGGGCTGGCTACCCCAGTCAGGGTTTTTCGAATCATCAGGACTAGTGGTGTCAGAGTCTTTTTTGCAGCTACACGCAAATAAGGTGAATACTAAGGAAGTTGCAAGTAATACTTTGGTTGTCATAGTCATAGTATTTAATATAAGTTGATAATAGATGTTTGCGACAATGCAGATTCGTCTGGTAGGTAACCAGGATTGAAAAGATCTATGCATTTACTACAAGTGCTTACTTTAGGGTAATACACTATCCCTGTCAAATCATTTACAAAGCATAGTCTGATTTAGGTAGAAAATTAGGTTTGATAGCCTTCCACTCAAGTGTGATTCCAAACTCAGGAATGTTGCCATCTGCATATTCTATTTCTGATCGGTCCAATCCTTTCCCCTCTACTTTTCCGGCTTTAATTGTAAAGTCCTGGTCAAACTGAAAATTGAATAGCAGAAAACTCTTTCCGGGGTTTTCCAGTGTCATATTATCGTAGGCTTTATCAGAGGTGCCACTGGATGAACTACAGGCCCAATCATTGTATACTGAATTCTGGGAGGGCTTTACAGCAATAAAGTTCAATCCACTTAGTTCGAATCCGTTTGTTTTTTCTGTACTAATAAGTAAAACCCCTTCCTGATTAGGTTTATTTATATCATAAAGTCCAATCTCTCCCTGTTGGGATATCCAGTTGGCATAATAAGTATAGGTGCAATTTTCGTCTTTATTTACATACTTTGCAGACCCACCAAACTTATATATAGCTTTACTATCCCTTGCAGGACCTGTAAAAGGGGAAGCGTCTATTTTCTCAGGTTTTAATCCTGCTCCTTTCCTGTACTGAGCTATGTCTCTTCTCAAATGGATCTTCAGAGTTACTTCTTCCATATAGGACCCCGCTGAGGGTCGTTTGTATAGCAATTCTCCTCTCCATTCGGTGAGTATTCTTGGGCGACTTTCATTCCCTTTTACCTTCACGATTACCTCTCCGGCAGAGCCTTTACCTGAAGATTTGATCTTGCATTTGATCATCTGTGGTGTCCATTCTAATATCTCTGTTGTTTCCCCATCAATGGTTACAAATCGTTTGCCAGCCCCGGGATCTTCACCAAAAAGGCCATAAATAAACAGCCAGTCGAAATACTCATATACCTGCATATAGGAAATGGAAGGCCTGAGTACAATATCTTTATTGGGACCTTCCTGGTATTTTAGAAAGGCTACCTGATAAGGCCTTGATGAATAGGGTGTTGATTCGACAAGGTTTCTCTTGACCATATCCTTATATACAGAAGGAAAGTCGAAAGACCTTTGTTTGGGTGTTTCATGAGGGATCACAGGATATCCTTGTAAATTCACTCCCAGTAATCGGTCAAATACAAAGGAAGTTGCTTTGTGTGCATCATCATCTCCTACGTTATCAGACCATCCGATCACAGTACCTGTTCCCTGCGACTTGCTATGAAATGCCCACCAGTAATCTTTTACTCTAAAACTCTGACACAAATCAAGATAGATCAGGCTGTTTTTAGGGAAAGACATGTATTTATCAACGAACTTAGCTGTAATCGCAAAATGGGTTTCAGCTACTTTTTTTCCATTTTCATGTCTGTCATAGGCATCCATATAAACCAGTTCCCCTGCTTTGATTTCTTTCCTGTATTTCTTTTCTAAGTCTACGGTCACCTTTTCTGTAGTCCATGAGCCATAAATAGAATCTTTTGGATTGTCTTTAAATCTTCCCATTCCACCATGTGAACAGTAATAAAATACCCCGGCATCCTTGATGTCTTTCAGGTTGTTGATTGTCGCATCAACAATAGTGGCTTTGTACCCTGTCTT
Source organism: Xanthocytophaga agilis (assembly GCF_030068605.1). Classification (NCBI taxonomy): domain Bacteria; kingdom Pseudomonadati; phylum Bacteroidota; class Cytophagia; order Cytophagales; family Rhodocytophagaceae; genus Xanthocytophaga; species Xanthocytophaga agilis. The sequence continues at coordinate 204,767 of NZ_JASJOU010000017.1, read as the reverse complement.
TTGTTTTTCAAAATCGAAAAGGAATTTATAAAAAGGAGTTCCGATATACGAACTCTTAAAATAGTTACCTACCCCTTTGAATATATATACATTGCTACTTTCAGGAATAGCCGGATATTCATAGGCTGTTGTTCTTTGGCTAGAGGAGGTTTGTTTCAGCTTACCATAGTCAGGTTCAGGGATATCTTTATCTGTGTTCCTGTTATTGACCATCATATAGATAGCTCCATCGGTGAATTGAGCTATGATGTTGTCAGAGGTTTCATCATACTCCACCTTTTTGAATTCGGGGATCTTTTTCAGATGAGCCACAATCGCACTTTGTGCCTTGGCTCTATCGTTCCAGGAGAGGTCATTTAAAAAGACATTGATAGATTCAAAGATTTCTACCCTTCGTTCTGCCAAAATGGTATCTCCATTGGTAGTATCTGGTTCTTCATCTGGGGGCGTATTATTTTTTAGTACATCATCTTTTTTGCAGTTCATCAGGCAGAACAACAAAAGGAGTAAGCCTAATAGGGATACATAGTTTTTCATAGTAGTCATAGAAATCCAGTAAGCGGATTGTAAAATGTGGATGGATTGTAGAAGAGAAATAAGTTTTCTGCAAAAATCCTCTTCCGTTTTGACGTAATTATGCTGCAATGTAGAGTAGAAATGTATATGCATTATTGGTGCAAAACCTTCTGTAGACAGACAACCGGATTAATCGTTGAACTACAGAAAGTGAGGGCGAATGACTAGAAAAGAAGGATTCATTCGTATAATAGGTAATAATGTGTTGTCTGTCGACTGAAACTGTTTTATGTCTGTTTAGATTGTCTAGAAAGATCGTACACTGTAAATTTGAAACAAGGCATACTGTCCCCAGTTATCTTTTCGCGTTATTGATGTGCTATGCGTTCTCTTCTTCATTTCAAATGGAAGCAAGTACTTCCGGATATTATATTCTGGTTGGCAGCAACCTTAATCCTAACTCTTTTTTACAGGCCTACTTTGCCCAGCTACGAATTTGCGTTTACACTTGTGTTGCTGGTGATGCCCATTAATATTCTGTATTATTATGTAGTAGTGAAATGGTTGCTTCCACGATTTCTCTATAAGAAAAGGTACGGGTGGCTTAATGTGAGTATACTATGCATAGGTCTGATAGCTGCCTTACTCTTTCGTCTCAATGAAATTTTGTTGTTATATCCACTGATCAGTGATGCCTATACAAAAGCAGGATGGACCTTATCCTATAAAATTCATGATCCCTTTCTGGCTCAGTTAACTGATCCGGTTTACATAGTCAATGCCATTGAACAAAGCAATAGTATTGTCTGGATTGCCCTTGGTATTACATTTTTCCGGATGTGGTTTGAGAGGCGTCAGGCAGCGATGGAAGCAGAACTCAATTTACTAAAAGCACAAGTACATCCTCATTTTTTGTTTAATACCCTCAATAACCTCTATTCACTTACACTGCAAAATTCACCTCAATCGCCTGCTATAGTATTAGGATTGTCAACCATCTTGCGGTATATGTTGTATGAGTGCAATGTCGAGTTCATATCGCTTGCCAAAGAAGTACGGATTCTGGAGAGTTATATGGAACTGGAGAAGATTCGCTACAAAGAAAGGCTGGACCTTAACTTCACCTGCAAAGGCGATTTATTCAGTCAGGAGATTGCTCCACTTCTATTAATGCCTCTAGTTGAAAATGCTTTTAAACACGGTGCAAGTCAGGAGATGGCACAAGCCTGGATTAATATTGATCTTCAGATAAAAAGCAGCAAGCTGAAGTTTAAGGTATCTAACAGTATACCTGACCAAGACTTAGTAAGAAGTATTGAGTCTAACGATATACTTACTGAGAAGGATGGGATAGGCTTAGCAAATATCCAAAGAAGACTGGATATCATTTATCCGGCTGCTCATAGGCTTCGTATATTTGAGGAGGAAGATATGTTTCTGGCTATTCTGGAAGTGGAGCTGGATAGACGAGTGGGTATATAAAAGGCAGGCTAGACCCGATGAATCACAGTATTTGTGTTAAATTTACTGTTTTGTAAATTCACTACTACAAGAAGAGTTAATGAATGAAGCAACTATAAAATTAAAGGTGCTATTAGTAGACGATGAACCTTATGCCTTGGACATTCTTGAAACTTATCTTCAAGGTCTTGCCGAAATGGAAATAATAGGCAGATGTTCCAATGCATTGGAGGCTTTTCAGATTTTACAACGAACCTCTGTTGATCTATTATTTTTAGATATACGGATGCCAGGATTACAAGGTACCGAGCTAATCAAAAGCCTTAAATGCCCTCCTAAAGTTATTTTTACTACCGCTTTTGAAAATTATGCCCTGGAAGGTTTTGAATTAAATGCAGTAGACTATCTGTTGAAACCTGTTTCCTTTCCCCGCTTTCTAAAAGCAATAGACAAAGTATTTGCTCTGTTGCATACTCGAAACACCCATACAGGTGATCATATAACAGAGCCTTCCCTTTCTGTTCAGGAAGTCTTTCTGTACCTGAAAGTAGAAAGAAAAACGGTAAAGCTTAACGTGTCCGATATTCTATGGATAGAGAGTGAAGGCGATTATGTGAAAGTAAAGTTGAAAGAGAGGGTAGTAGTCTCAAAATATAAAATCAGTTTACTGGAAGAGCTTTTACCGGAAGATCAGTTTATAAGGATACACAGATCCTATATGGTATCTATTGCAAAGATTGATAGCTTCCATGCTAATTTCGTGGAAATCGGAGGGGCAAAATTGCCAATTGGCAGAAGCTATAAGGAAGAATGCAGCATTCGGTTTAAGACCGGTTTTTAATAAAGAAACTAGGAAGCCACTCCTGTATTGGTGCAAAGAAAAAATGTAATCAGTTGTGGGAATTAACAGTAGTTTGTGCCTTTGAACCTGTAAACACTACTACTCAAGCTTTAGTTCCCATAAAGATTAATAATGAAATTATTTTGCATTTTTTTTCTGATCAGAAGAGTATACCTTATTAATAATCTAGTAGTAGGAGAGGGTGTTAAGTATGATAGTTTGATTTGCAGTAATAAGAAGCATGAGTCATCCCGAATATTGGATATGAGTAAAACCCAAGCCTATACTTTTGAAAGTGTGGGCTTAGAGTAATTTTTACGAAAGCTCTCTTTCTTTGTTTATAGTCACTTTTATCACTCTTCTTGAGGCTCCTTCCTTTTTTGCTTGCCCAAAAAAGGACAACAAATGAGAATTTGTTGGGCCAGGATGTGTGCTAGCCGCAAAAAAGGGCACTTTTCTCTGATCCTTCCCCTCACTGGCCAAAGGCCAACATCGCGCAGAAAAGACTCTCTACGCACCTACACCACCTTCCGCGATTGAAGGCAACACCACTCTCTTTGTGACATTTATTATCCCTTCTCAATGAGATCCTTTATTCAGAATTCGGGATGACTCATGTTTGACTATAAACTAGTCCTCAAGCAGGAACATAATTTTTGTTTGCCATTTGGCAGGACCAGGTTCAAAGTCAGGATCAATCAGATAAAACTCAGTGCGGCCACCCCATTGGGTAATGCCTTGAGATGACAGTAGTTTCTCTTTCAAACCTCTTTGCCTGATCCAATTTTGCAAAGCAATATGCCCCTGCATCATGTCTTTGAAGTCTCCCGAGTAAATTAGGCTTGCATACCTCCCTTCAGGAAAGCTACCAAGTGGATATGGGAATTACCTTCAATGGGTATATCAATAGTAAAGCCAACCTCACATTCAAGCTCATTATTCTCATTGATTGACTTGTATAAGAAAAAGTCAGGACCACTTGGTTTAATCTTGTTATTGTTCATCCATTGTCTGACTTCTGGAATCAAAGGGGGAAGAACTTGGGGAATCTCATGCATGTGCACAGTCTTTGCAATGGCTAGATAATACCGTAGTGTCTGGTGTTCGATCTTAGGTTCTGAAAGCATATAATGGGTTGGTGTTTGGCAAGTTTACGTAATCAGAAAGTAACCTAACGGGCGTACCTATGGCAAAATAAGTGGTGGATTACGACATGACTTCTGTAAGGGTGAATTATATAAGTTGAAAAAATCAGTTACACAAACAAGTGGATAGGTGTGAGATTATCGAATTGGATTGTATACTGTTTTCATTCTCCCAACGCTCCTCTTGTAGTAATGCGATTTTACATTACCTTTCTTTACCAACATGTACGATCTCTATCAGGGAGTCATAAATTTTTGACCTATTGCATGTTTAAATTATATAAAGGAATATTGTAAGAAACTCACTATATAACTATCACCACACAAAAATGGCAAGTAAAAAACCAAATGAAATGAGCAATGAAGAACTGCTCAAAAATGAGAAAACCTTGAAGCTAGTCATCACTATGGGGATTGTTGCAGCTGTTTTGATGCTGGCAGCTGGCATATGGCTCACCATAGCAAAACAAAAATTTAGTGCTCTGACAGCCGTTCCAATGTCAATGGGAGTGATTGTGATAGTGAATGCTAATAGCTTAAAAACAATACAAAAGGAGAAAAAGTCCAGAGGCTTATTGTAAAGGCTTAGAAAATCAGTCATTTATATTGATTTAACTATTGCGTTAGTGAATAGATTGACTGGTATTCGAATAGTTGCCAAGTTTGACCATACTACCAGTCACTGACAAAAGCGACTGGTATTCGAATATTTTTTCAACCTGACCAGAATTCCAGTCAAAGTTGAAAGCGACCGGAAGTATGGTCAAAAACAAAAGTGAACAGAGTTCCAGTCATTTTGTAAAGTGATTCTAAGTATGGTCAATTGCTTTGCTAAACAGTTGCTTGATCACTCAGCCATCAATTGTCATTTTGACCATACTTTAGATATTTTTACTGAGTGAACACAATTACTGTCATTCTTCTTCAGTGACCATAACTATGGGCTTGGAGGGAAAAGATAGGTGGGTTTTACTAATTTACAGAATCTAAAACTTCTTCATCTAAAGCGAGTATATTAGCTGGCCAGACCAAAGAACAACAGTATTGGCTGCAATGATATTTTAGCAAAGGAAAGCTTGGACGGAAACTCTATTTTCAGTGGGTAGATAGTTTATCTATGATAAATTCTTCAATAAAAAATCTTTATTGGTTTAATAGCTTATGAATGAGGGTTCGAATTGTTGGCAACTTAGCTTATTATCGTAACAGACTAATCGCTAACCTAATGCTCCTATTTTCATTTTTCTTGCCATTAGTTGAACTATTCTAGCAAAATAGACCAGAGTATGACATATTCTGTTAAATTGAAGACATGAATTTGTCGTTTCGGCTAATCACCCCACAAGCTAATCGTTCCTATAGCTTTCGCAGAGAGTTATTGGGTTTTACTACGCTCTGGCATTACCATCCGGAGCTGGAGCTGGTGTATTTTATGAAAGGGAAGGTGAATGCGCTGGTTGGTGATACATTCCGTGACTTTGCAGAAGGGGATCTGGTGTTACTGGGTTCCAACTTTCCACATATATTCAAAGAACAACCAGAATATCAGGCAGCTAACCCTACGGTAAATCCGTATGGCCTAATGCTTCAGTTTCAGGAAAATTTTCTCGGAAAAGAGTTTCTCGAAAAGCCTGAAACTATCAGATTGCGCCATCTGTTTGAGCGTGCCCGTCGTGGACTGTTATTTAAACCCAATGTGGTAGAGTCGTTACAACCTGTATTGGAAACACTGCATACCCAGGGAGAAACGCGCCAGTTGCTGATGTTGCTGGATATTCTCTTCACCATGGCTGAAACTCAGGACTATGATTACCTAACCAATCAGGATTACTTTTTTCATATCAACGACGATGACGAGCATAGGCTGGCTCGTGTACGGCAGTATGTATATGAAAACTTTAAGTCCAAGATTACGGTAGCTAAAGTAGCTTCTATTGCCAATATGAGTGAAACAGCCTTTTGTCGTTACTTTAAAAGTCGTACCTCCAAAAACTTTACCCGTTTTCTGAATGAAGTCCGGGTTGCATATGCCTGTAAGGTTCTGCACAAACCCGATACTACAGTTTCAGATGCCTGCTTTCGGTCGGGCTTTAATAGCCTTTCCTACTTCAACCGGCAATTTAAAGCTATTATGCAAGTTTCACCTCAGCGATATCTACGCTAAGTCAACCAGATAGTTAATTAAGTTAGTAATTGAATAGTAATCCTTAGCTGCAAGTAATGAGTATACATAATTGAAAATATAAATATTAAAAGAAAAAGTAATATTCAGTAAGGGGAGAGTATATAGTAGATCCAGATTGTCAATGAGTTAAAAATAAATAGGTATGTGTATAAACAGGCATTACTAAATCAGCAGCAGATTGTTATTTTCTTTGATTCGTCTTTATTTCTGTTCCATCTTCACTTTGAAAAATGTATATAGTTATTGTCTTAACAGTAGTAATTCGTCTTGAAAGCATGTTTAAATTCTATTCCCTGAGGTAAAAAATAGGTAAGGAGTCTATTAGTAAAAACTGTTCGCTTGACTCTTCCAGCAAGGCTTTCTTTTGTTTAATGAAAATTGTGTTGTAAAGACACCTTTTGTGCATTTCTATTTTTTGGGAAGAAGCTACTGAATTGAAGCATCCCGTTGACAACCATACAAGCAAAAGTTTTACACTTTTCAAATCGTACTATTTACTTATCAGCAATTTACATCTGTAATCCAACATCTGACAAGTAGCCTAAGATCCTGTAGAAGACTTACCTGGATCTGCTACCTGTGATTAGTGGGTTCGCTAGGCTTTTGCCTGAAAGTATCTAGATAATAATTCACTTTCACACCTTTTAAAGCAAAATCTTTTATGAAAAAACAATTACCAGATGGCTTGCCATCCATTTTGCTATCAACTAATGCCAGGTTGCTGGTGTTAAGCATACTTATCTTCTTTGTATGCTCTACAAGAATACTCGCTCAAAATACCCCCATTAGGGGAAAAGTACTGGAAGGTACCAGTAAGGAACCCCTGATAGGAGCCAGCGTAACTGTTAAAGGCGAAAGAATAGGAACAATTACAGATGCCAAAGGGGAATTTAGTTTGTCTGTACCTCCCAATGCTATACTTGAAATTTCTTCAATTGGCTATGTAACTCAAAGCGTGACTGTAGGTAACCAGACAATGCTTACAATTACTCTGGCTGAAGATTTAACCAATCTGGGTGAGGTGGTAGTTACAGCATTAGGTATCAAGAAAGAACAGAAAAAACTGGGCTATGCAACTTCCACAGTTTCAGCCGAACAAATCAGCGAGAATCGGTCTCCTAACTTTATCAATACACTTTCCGGCAAAATTGCCGGAGTAAATATTTCATCGCTGGGTACAGGTCCTGGTGGTACAGCTAAAGTCCGGATTCGGGGGCAATCCTCTATTGGTGGACAGAACGGACCACTGATCGTAGTGAACGGAGTTCCCATCAACAATACCAACTTCGGCTCTAATCAGGGGAATAGTGGAGCCGACAACTCCATCGCCAGTCGCATTGCTACCAATACATCAGATGGTGGAGATGGATTATCCAGTATCAATCCCGATGATATCGAAACGATGACTGTGTTGAAAGGAGCAACCGCGGCTGCGCTGTATGGATCACGAGCCAAAGATGGGGTGATAATGATTACCACCAAGTCCAAAGGTGAGAAAAAGGGAATTGGTCTTTCGTATAATCTCAACTATACCAATGACACTCCGCTAGACTTTACTGACTATCAATACGAGTATGGACAAGGAGAAAATGGTGTTCGACCCACCACAGCTAACCCTACATCCGGACAATGGTCGTTCGGTGAAAAGTTTGCCCCAGGCATGACTCAGGTTTTATTTAACAACATTACTGTACCATATGTCCCTGTACGCAACCGCATTCGTGATTTTTATCGGAACGGACAGAATATCTCACATACTGTTGCCTTATCAAGCAATGGTGAGAAAGGTGGACTGAACTTGTCCATTGCCAATATTGATAACAAGGGCATTGTACCTAACCACTCGTTTAACCGGAAGATAATAAATCTGGGTTTTTCCTATAATCTGACCCCTAAGCTGAGCTTTGCAGGTAATATTAACTACTCAAATGAGAAAACCAGAAATGCACCTAATATTTCACAGCAAGACCTGACGATTCCAACTTCCCTGATGAATCTTGCCAATTCCATGCCATTGGATTTGCTAGAGGCTAACAAGTTTAATGCCGATGGAAATGAAACCGTATACTCACGGTTTACCAATCGGACTAATCCATATTTTACTTTGTCCGAACGCTTTCAGAATGTGATACGTGACCGGATATTTGGCAATGTTTCTGTTAAATACAACATTCTGTCCTGGTTGTCTGTACAGGCTCGTGTAGGACAAGATTATTGGTCACGCGATCAGGATTACAACACGCCCACAGGTACCGCGTTCCTATCTCCTGCACCAGCAGGATTTGTCAATGGTAACTATGTACAGGAAACCCGCCGGTTCCGTGAAATCAACAAAGACATCCTGATTTCTGCTTCTAAAACATTTGGAAAATTTGGTATAGATCTTAATGTTGGTGGAAATCAGCTGTATGTACGTCAGGATTACAACTCTGTATATGTACAGGATTTTGTTGTGCGGGGACTGTATACTGTCATGAACAGCCGTCAGAAAGAACCCCTTTACGTTCTGACAGAACGAGCTGTTAATTCTCTTTACGGATCAGGTGAGTTTTCGTTTAAGAATTTTTTGTTTTTAAACGTGACTGCACGTAATGACTGGTTCTCTACTCTTTCCCCAGCCAATCGAAGCATTCTCTATCCATCCGTTTCACTGAGTTATGTATTGTCTGACTCGTTTGATGGTTTACCACAATGGGTCAATTTTGTCAAACTCAGAGCCGCTTATGCTCAGGTAGGTAGTGACACTGATGTACCTGCTTACTCAAACAACTTATTTTATAACATCAACCCTGCCTTGTTTGCCAATCCTTCAGGCTCTATGCAGCCAGTGGGAACCATATCTGGTAACACAGTTCCTAATCCCAATCTGAAACCCATGCGTGTAGACGAGAAAGAAGCGGGTTTTGAGGTAAAGTTGTTTAACAACCGTGTCAACATCGACTTTGCGATATATAAAAAGGTAACTACTGACCAGATTGTGACAGCTCAGGTTTCAGATGCCTCCGGTTATATAAATACATTGGTAAACAGTGGTCAAAGCCAGAATGTAGGTCAGGAAATGTTAGTTAATCTGGTCCCTGTTCAGTCATCTACTTTCAAATGGGATATTACCTTCAATGCTTCTCACAACAAAACTAAAGTATTGAGTTTGCTTACTGACAAACCCGGTGAAAGAATTACGGTAGGAACAGGTTTCTTTGGAGGAGAATTGCGTCAGGTTGTAGGCCAGGAAATGGGCCAGATCTATTCCTTCGGTTTTAGACGTGATGAACAAGGGCGACAGGTATTTGGTTCCAGCGGACTTCCTCTCCGAACTACTGACTTGATCAGTTTTGGCAGTGCATTACCTGAATGGGTAGGGGGTATCACCAATAGTTTTAATTACAAAGGTATTGCACTCTCTTTTCTGATTGATTTTAAGTTGGGTAATACCATAATTTCCAACACCAATATGAATGCCTATCGCCATGGATTGCATAAAGCCACACTGGTAGGAAGAGACGGTGGGGTAGTAGGAGTAGGAGTAAACGAAAAAGGAGAGACAAATACAGCAAAAGCCAATGCACAGGATTACTATTCCATTCTTCGTACACAATCCATTTTGGAATGGGTAGTATACAATGGAGGCTTCTGGAAATTACGTCAGCTTACTGTAGGATACGATTTTTCAAAATTCTTACCCAAAAATTCACCCATTTCTGGAGTTAAGCTAAGTTTTGTAGCTAATAATGTACTTATGCTGAAAAAATGGATAGACAATATTGATCCTGAATCGTTTGGCAATTCATCTGATAACCTTTCCGGTATTGAAATGACAGGTTTGCCTACTACCCGTAGTCTGGGATTTAACCTCAATGTTAAATTCTGATTCGTTCACTCAAGTATTTTTAACCTGCTTAAAAATCAAAACAATGCATACTCAATTTATAAAGATATCCAAAATTCCAGGTATGGTACGGGTACTTTCAGTTCTTATACTGTCTGTCCTGACACTTGTTTCATGTGAGAATGGTTTTGACCAACTCAATATCAATAAGACGAATCCAACAGCCATCAATCCGGTGTTTAGTCTTAACAATGCGGTAATTAATTCTTCCTTCAATCAGTCATCTATACTTTACGAAATGGGTATTGTCCAGCAACTGGTCACACCCAATTCTGGGTTTGTAACAGGAGCTAACTTTAATCAGGACAACCGGGACCAGACGAATGGAAACTGGGTTAAGTTTTTCCAATCGGCTATTAGACACACTCAGGATGTTTTGAACCAAAAGGCAACCTTGGAAAACCGTCCAAACCTGATTCAGATGGCCCGCATCCTGCAAGCCTACAATTTTATGGTACTTACAGATACCTATGGGGATATTCCTTATTCTGAGGCAGGCAAAGGTTATTCAGAACTGATACTTTATCCCAAGTATGACACACAACAATCTATTTATACAGATATCATCAAAGAGTTAAATGAAGCCTCAACAGCACTGGATGCTAGCAAACCCATCGAATCGGCGGATGTATTGTATGGGGGAAATGTGACTCAGTGGAAAAAATTCGCTAACTCCTTACTTTTACGGGCTGGTATGCGATTAGTGAAGGCCGATGCAGCACTGGCAATGCAAACTGCCGTAAAGGCGATTGAGGGAGGTCTCATTGATGCAAATGCAGATAATGCAATCATCCGGCATGATGCTAACTATACAAATCCTATTGGTGTTACACTTAATAGTACTGAGGCTGCAAACCTGTATCTGACTGCTCCGTTTGTCAATCAGTTGAAAAGCACCAATGACCCTCGCCTGAGAGCCATTGCCGTGCGCTATGTGGGAGCTAAATCCGGACCCGAACAGAAAGCGGCCATTGCCTCTACAGATCCTTCTGTTCAGGTAGGCATGCCAATGGGTTACGATAATGCTACCATTGGTACTAAAGTAACAGAACTGAATTTAGCTAGTTTTTATGATTTTAGTCAGGTTGACAGAACACGGATGGCCAAGATATTGGCTCCTACTTTTTTGGTAACGGCTTCACAAACCCAACTTCTACTGGCTGAAGCTGTACAAAGAGGCTGGACTACGGGTGATGTAGCTGAGCTATACAACAAAGGGGTAAGATTGCATATGGAACAGATGGCTTTGTTTGATGCGAATTCCGCAGTTACTACTCAACAGGCAGATGCATACCTGAACGCCAATCCGTTTGATGCTAGCAAAGCCCTCGAACAGATCAATACACAATACTGGATCAGTTCGTTTTTGAACGGCCCAGAGACCTGGGCAAATTTTCGCCGAAGTGGCTTTCCTGCGTTGACTCCTAATCCGTATCCAGGAAAAACAATCAAAGGGAATTTCATCAATCGGCTGACTTATCCAAATTCTGAAATCTCTGTCAATAAAACCAATGTTGATGCAGCCATTTCACGACAGGGAGCCGATGATCTGGATTCTAAAGTGTGGTGGGATAAATAATTTTGTTTTTACAGACCAGACACTAGTTATAACCAGAAATAGAGAACTGACAATCAGTCAATTGTTTCTGGATTATAACTAGTACTTTTCATACTATTCTTTAGTAAGGGTTTGTTTTGTGGAATTCCGGTAAAGTATGTGGGAACACCCTGGGTATTGTTCTTACATGGTATGTAATCTCTTATTTTAATCTGGATGCCAGCTCAATAAGGTTACCGTAAGGATCAGCAAAAAAAGCCAGGCGTTTACTAATGGTAGGAAAATCGAACGGTTCACCGAGCACATTTACCCCTCTTCGACGCAACTCAGCAACCGTTTGGTCAATGTTGAGTACTTCAAGACAAAAGTGATGGTAACCAGCAGGTTGTAAGCTTTCATTCAAGTCAGTATAGTCGGGCTGTGGTAAGGGTTGCCCTCCGCCAAGTATTTCTACACAAAAGTTATCGTCGTTTGGCGGTGCGAGAAATGCCAGTTGTAAGTCTCCAAATGGCCATTCCTGTATAAGACGAAAGTCTAGCTTTTCCTGATACCATTTAACTATACCTGCATAATCTGCTGCACGTAGAGCGACATGTCCTCCTCTCATTGTACTAAATTCACTAGCTTCATTCCTTAAAGGATGCTGGATTGTGATGTTTGTCTCTTCCATGATGTTGTTTTTTGTATGATTAAAGTTATATTGTCCGTTCCATGCACCTTGATCAATAGAAAAGCATCTACAGTGATTTTGAAGGATTTGTGATGATTCTGGAAAAATAGCCTATGAGTAGCCGCAATGTTGATCTCAATGGCATTTGAAATGGACTCGATGATACAAAATTGACGTATCTCAAAAAGAGAACCTATCTGCTTGTGTGTGAACTGTTGAAAATCCAAGATCTGACTACACAAATTATCCCTTAACAGTGCATCAGAAAGGGTCTGTAAAATAGGTGAATTTGGCAAATTCTTATTGTTCGCTGGAATACCTTTTGGGTTTGATGCCTATATATTCTTCGAAAACTCTTGAAAAATGACTAAGATTGGTAAATCCTAACAGGTAACCTACCTCAGAAACACTTAGCCGTTTTTCTTTAAGCAATCTGGCAGCTTCCTGCATTCGTACTGATTGGTAATAGTCGAAGACCCCTTTTCCAAAAGTTTGTTTGAAAAGCTTTCTCAGTTTGGGCTGACTCATACCTGCTTCCCTTGCTAGAGTTGCAATATGTGGAGGTTCATTCAGATGGGATTGTAAATGAGTTTTAACAGCATAAATAGCTTTAATATCTTCAATATGCATAACACTTGTAGATACAGCCTCACGTTGCATCAGTATCGCAAAGATATAGCATAACAATTCTTCACATTTCAACTTGTAGTAACAACTTTCAAGAGCTTCCGGAACGGATTGGTGCAACATATCACTGGTGGTATGTATGATCTGGGAGGATAGGCTGGTTTCATAAACGAAGTTGTCTTTGGCTTCCAAAACACTGGCTACTACCGGATGATCTAGTTGTTCAAAAAGCTGATTCAGGTATTGTCGGGAAACCCGGATTGTTACACTTCCAAATAGGGTGTTCGAAGGCATAGTCATAACGGCAGCAACACCCTGCCTGCAGATTAGGATATTTGCTTGTTCGGTTGATAAGTGTTCGTCAGACTGTATGAGTGAGGGAAAAACACCACTCAGTAAAAAAACAACATTTTCTTGTCCTTCAGCGAATTCATTTGTCCGTTCAATCAAAATATCCTCTTTCAGGTGATAATTGCGGATCATGACACTCATATCATTTCCCCACGAAAAGCCGGTGATATAACCTGACCCTTTACTTTCCGGAATGTATATAAAACGTCCGCTGATAGTTGCCCCAATAGCTTTGGCAAATTGCAGTGCGATGCCTGATCCTTGCTTATCAATAACTGATATTTTCATTTACGACTATTTTAGTAGCAAATACGGCTATTTTAATCCTAAAGATATACAGAATTTTGTGAGCAGTTAAAAATTACTTATTCAGAAAACAAAGAAATGCTGTTAGAAAATAAACAAGTAGCCATCATCGGCGGTGGTCCTGGTGGCTTGACGCTCGCAAGACTTTTACAGTTGAAAGGAGTAAATGTAAAAGTGTATGAAAGAGATCTTACCAAAGATGTACGGGTGCAAGGTGCCACCCTGGATCTGCATTATGATTCAGGATTGAACGCGATAGCGAAAGCAGGGTTATTAGAAGCGTTCAAACATGCTTACCGACCTGGTGCTGAAAAAGGGCGTGTAGTTGATCAGTATGCCAACATAGTTTATGACGAACATACTAAGGACTCAAATCAAGGTTTCGGTAATGAATTGTTCAGACCGGAAATTGACCGGGGAGATTTACGAGATATTTTGTTAGCTTCTCTCAAACCTGATACAGTTGTCTGGAACAGTTATTTAGTGGCTCTATCACAAAGTGGTAACGGTTGGAAACTGGAATTCAAAAACGGATCAATGGCTGTTGCTGATATTGTAATTGGAGCAGATGGGGCTAATTCTAAAGTTCGTTCCGTTATTACATCTGTTAAGCCTTTTTATGCAGGTATTACAATTTTTCAGGGAAATGTGGAAGATGCAGGAACAAAAGCCCCCACTATAGACAGATTACTGAAGGGTGGAAAAATCTATGTGCACAGTGGCGGAAAGTATTTACATATATCTTCAAAAGGGGATGGAAGCATTGATTTTTATATGAGCAGTCAACTAGACGAAAACTGGGTGAAAAACAGTGGAATCGATTTTACAGACAGATCCCAACTGATGGTATGGTGCCAGAAAGTGCTTGCCGGATGGGCAGATGTATGGTTCGAACTGTTCGAAAATGTAAGCTTGCCACTACTAATCCGTCCACAATATTGTGTCCCATTGGATCAGACCTGGGAAGCACACTCAACTATAACTCTGCTGGGAGATGCAGCCCACATCATGCCACCTTCTGGTGAGGGTGTAAATTTAGCTATGCTGGATGCTTTGGAATTAAGCGAATGTCTTACTACAGGAAACTTTAATAATGTACAATCTGCTATTGCTGCCTATGAAAAACAGATGCAGAGAAGAGGTCTGGCAGAGGCTCAAGCATCACTAGAGATGGTACAATGGATGCATGGTGAAGGTGCAATGGAGAAAATGGTCCAGCTATTTGGCTGAATACCGAATGAATAAGCGTATAGTCTTTATAATACGTTTTTGAAGATGTCAATGGTAGATGGCGAACGAGAACTGAAAATCTAACGGATTAGTAACCTGTATTCTGCTTCAGAATTCTGCTTCAGATTAGGATTCACAGTCAGATTTGATGAGAGAATAGGAGACAGGCTATGATAGTCAGCAACTCCCGTTCCGTCTTTTACTCCACCTTTCCATAGCCATAACATAGCTATTGGCAGTAAACATGTTGAAGCGAATAAGATTAGTTCTGCGATGTACTTCCCAGTTAGTTTCTCCAGCTCTTCCTCTGATGATAAAATCAATAGCAGAACTTAAAAGATTTTTATAGTATAACCTTTTCCAAAAAATGTCTGCTTATTCCCCAAAATATAAAGTATTGACTCTGTGTTTTGTGGAAAGTGGGTAGGCTGAATTTTATAACCGATTCAAAACATATTCACTTTTGCAGAATTACTCAGGTACATCTTTTTATCCAAAAGGTGAGGGCATATATCATTAAAGCCTTTAATAGATAATTTTATAAAGTTTTCAAATACTATGCAGAACGAATGGGCAGAAGTTTTTATAAAAGATTTAGATTGGACAATCGTAGTACAAATAATAGTGAGAACATTTATTATGTTCTTGTTGGTAATCACTTTTTTGCGTTTGTCTGGTAAGAAAGGAATTCGTCAGTTATCCCTTTTTGAGGTAGCAATTATTATCTCGCTGGGGTCTGCTGCGGGCGATCCTATGTTTAGTAAAGATGCAGCTATTCTCCCTTCGCTGATTGTAATTATAACCGTATTGGTATTTTATCGGGTTATTATCTGGCTCACAAGCAAAAGTGAAAAAATAGAGAGTATGCTGGAAGGTGATCCTATCTACATTATTGAAGACGGAGAATTTATACTGACCGATGACAAAGATGCCCAATATGCCAAAGATGAATTTTTTGCGGAGATGCGTCAGCAGAATATTGAGCATCTGGGACAAATCAAAACGGCTATTCTGGAAACCAATGGGACTATTAGCTTTTTCTATTACCCGGAAGAAGAGGTTAGATATGGATTACCTGTCATGCCTAAACTGTACATACAAAAAGTACGGACTATACCAAACAATAAACCTTATGCTTGTTCCTATTGTGGCCGTGTTATAGAAGCCATACATTCAGTAGAGGCCTGTACCAAATGCCATAAGTCAGAGTGGGTTGCGGCTATCAACACCCTCCGGATTACTTAAGCAGCACGTTTGCATCTTATCAGAAAATTGAGGTGTTTTAGCTGAAGTCTCTTCTATTTTCCTGATGAATGAGTTATACCTCAATAGGTAAACTATTCACAATACAAAAGATAAATATACAGTCTTTTTACTTTCTCTGGCACTCTAGTCTCCATTCAACTGGATTTTTTGTGTCCCTCCTTTTAATATCATTGTTTTAGAATGCCAGATCAGTACTCCTTCAATTCCTTGGGGTAAGGTTATTTGTCCTTTGATCGTTTTGCCCTTTTTTTCGAGATGAAGAGCAATCTTGCCTGCAGGATGAGGTATACTTGCCTGAATCCATTGCAGATTGCCAAAGTTAGGAGCTATTTGTACCCGCTTAAATCCTGGTTGCTGAGGCTCTATGCCGCATACAGTAGCTAGAAGATCATAGGTAGGGCTGGCACTCCATCCATGGCAGTCCGATCGGGTAGGCTCTGGGCGTTCTGCAAAAGTGGTCAGGCCTAAATCTATCATATGATACCATGGGGTAAGTAGTCGGAGGTATTCGTTACCCAGGCCAGCTTTTTTAAAGGCTTGAATCAAATAAAAGCGGTAATAGAGAGTACACTGAATGATGCTGGTGTCTTTTTCTATTTGAAGTAGTACCTTCTTTTCATCTTTTTGGGGAATAGTGCCTGTTAGTACTGCTAATGCATTTACATGCTGGCTAAACGCTGCTTTTTCAGGCGTATCCGCCATCATTCCTTTTGTCTGATCCCAACATGTTTTATAGGTAGTGATTCGTATCTTTTCCTCGAGTTGCTCAAGTCTTTTTGCTTCTTCAACCTTACTAAAAGCATAATACAAATCCCTTGCTTTTTGTAAGGCGTAGACATATTGCAAGGTTAAAATTGCAGAGTTCCCTTCCAATGCTCCGGCAGGTATACCACTTATATTTTCATCTCCTTTCCAGGGCCACTCTTTAGGCCAGTCCACAAAGTTCCAGTAGGGCATTTGAGTTAGAATGTGTTGCTGGTTTACATACTTGCTATGCCATTGTATAATTTCATTGACTGCTGGTAAAAAACGCTTTACAAAATCCGGATCACTGCCTAGCATCCAGTAATCATGCAGCATAGCAATCCAGAAAAGAGAAAATGGAGGAATAATCTGTTTCTTACCAGAAGGGTAGCGGCTTTGGGTCAGCCCTTCCGGAATACGTGACTGATCAAACTGCTCAAGCGCATTTTTCATCAGTCTGTCATCTCCTGAAACATACAATGAAATTAGTGCCTGAATACGGGTATCCCCAATATATTGCATTTGCTCATAGTAGGGACAATCCATATAGGTTTCAAATGCACATAAGCGGCTTGTACGCCAACCCACCTCCCAAATGGCATGTAAGTTGGTATCACTGGAAGCAAATCTTGCTTTTTCAATGAATGGATAGGCTGTAAAACGGCTGTTATACGTATGAATGGTTAATGGAAACTGAGCATTTTCTATCTTGAGTTCTACATACCGAAAAGTGCGGTAATACAATGGGCAGAAAAGTCTTTTGTCTCCTCCATCTAGTATAAATACATCCTTGTCTCCCTTGCTATGTTTACCTTCAGTTTTATTGCGATTTCCTTTTCCTCCATTTGTATCGGCATACAATGCTTCCGAATAGGTAACAGTTATTGTACACCCTTTTCCTCCACTTACCACTAACTGCGGATAGGCTGTTGTCAATACACCCTGATCAATCAGAAGTGTACCTTTTTGTTGGGAAGATAGATATAATGGATGATCACCTCTTAAAAATCTGTCGTCCACTGCTATTCCCTCGGCTCTTCTGATATGAGCAAAGGTCTGTTGTTTTTCTTCCATAAATGGAATGTTACGTGGCAACAACTGCCTTTCTGATGCGTTGGCGTGATGAACAGGAATGGCTTTTTCAGAAATGGCTTTTTCTGTTTCAATCGCATACATCCATGTATCATCGGCATAGTCTGGATCTTGCCAGCCCCACGGATATTTTTCAGCTGTAATCTGATCAAATGGTCCGGTAATATGTAATGTACTGATAAGGGGGCTATAGGCTTGGTTCTTAATTACTTTCCAGGTCGTGTCCGTATTGATAATCGAGGCTGCTCCAATACCTTCTACCCACAAGCCTGTCTGCAATGACAGTTGTGCCCATGCCATTCCTTCTCCCTGATTCCATACCTGAATGGCAATACTATTGCTGCCTTTATGAAGATACGAGGCAATATCCAATGTATCATACCTCCAATGTGTGAGGTCAGACCGTTGGGGACCGGAAAGTACAGATACTCCATTTATATACAGCAGATAACGGTTATCCGCTGAAATCCGGATGGCAAATGCCTCCGGTTTCGATGCTAACTCTAGTCTTTTCCTGAAATGATAAACGCCATAGGTGGTCAAAGAAACCTTGGGAGGGGCAATCCAACTGGCTTTAAAATGTATTTCGTTTTTGGGAAGAGGAGATATTTCCTGTGCAAAGAGAGCACAACTATATAACAGGGTTACTATAAATGCTATATTTTTATTCATAAGTCGGTAAACTACACAAAGTATGGTAAAGTACTTTATTGAAATAGTATAATAAAGGAGTTAGGAAAGGATCAAACTCATATATCCTATCAGTAGTAGTGGGTATGTACACTTTTGTCCATGTAAAAAACAAAAGGATATGCAACTGATACAAGACCAGCTACATACCCTTTAACCCCCTTTTCTTAATTCCAATCGTCCGCAATGTCACTTGCGACAGCCGAATTAGTTAATTTCTCAGCTTCGGGAATTGGTAACAGTAAGTACTTGTCTGTTAATGGTTGTGAGCCAATAGCTGCCTGTTTTTCAGGATTGATAGTCTGTTTGGCAATACCCCAGCGATTCAAATCAAACCAGCGGGATTGTTCACCACATAGTTCCAGTTGTCTTTCACGCATCAGCAGCTTCATCGCTTCGGTTTGGTTACCCAGTTGTGTATAAGGGAAAGCATTCACACGAGCACGCACCTGGTTGATCAGTTGTAGTCCCGCTTCCATATTGGATTGCTGGATGTAGGACTCTGCCAGTAACAACAGTACATCAGCAAAGCGAATTACCTGAGAATTGATATTACTTTGTGGACCTCCAAACTGTTCTACCACCTCATAATTTTCATACTTACGCCACCGATATCCTGCTGCTTCAAACGGGTAGGGGAATGGTCCGCCATTGGGCGAGTTGGCTGCATAGGAAGGCAGTGGAGTTATCTTGCTGGCAGGACATGTCTGACAGAAATCTGTATCGCCACCACTGGCAGCATCTCCATAAAAAGTCAATTTTGCCCGAGGATCTGTATAGGATTCTCCCTCTTCGTCCAAATAGGTAAACGCCTGCACGGCAGCGTTGGAAATAAATACATTTCGCCAATCGTTCCATCCATACTCTTGTGCACGACCTGAGTGGGTGGCAAGTCCACCCCATGCTTCCTGTCCACCAAAATAATAGGTTTGTTGTCCGGTAGCAGCATCTACCCATTTATGAGGTATATCAAAAACCGTTTCGGGACTCGTACCATTGCTTTCAGAAAACTGATTGTCAAAATTCGGATTTAACGCATACGCAAAAGGCGCCTTGGTAAGTTTTTCCAGCTCAGTAGAAGCAAGAGCATATTTTTTCTGATACAGATAGGCCTTGCCAAGCAAGGCAATGGCAGCGCCTTGTGTGGCACGACCTAGGTCTGCACTGGCATACGTTAAAGGCAAACCTTCAATAGCTGCCTTCAGGTCTGCTTCCACAACTTCCCAACCCTCGGCAATCGTGGCTCGCGGAGCCGCATAAGCTGTTGAACTAAAGTAATCTGGTCTGAGTGGTACTCGTCCCCATAATGCAACTAGCTGAAACTCGGCAAACCCTTTCAGAAAGTGAGCTTCCGCGAGGTACTGATTCTTTTTAGTTATCTCTTCTGGAAGCTCTGGCGACCATTGTCCGGCTTTGTCAATTACCAGATTGGCGCGGTAGATCATGCGGTAGAGTGACCCCCACAAGCTAGTTATCTGTTGTTGGGTAGTACCATAGCTATAATCGTGCAACTGTAGTAAGTCCCCTAATAATGGGGCATCGCGCTCGGCATCGTTACCTAGTAAATCAAATAGAAAATACCAGTCACGGGAATACATGCCCTGATGCAGGAATACAGAATAGGTTGCAATAACAGCTTCGTTGAATTGAGTAGCTGTTTTAAAATAGGTAGCATCACTATAGGCATTTTGATTTTTTATATCAAGCGCATCATTTGAGCAGCTACTAGCCAGTAAAAGTCCAGCTGCTAGCAGGAATAATGTTATTTTTTTCATAGGTGAAAAGTCAAAGCAGATTAATCGAATTGGAAGTACACTCATTAGAAACCGAGTCGCAAACCTACCAGGAATGTACGCGGCTGAGGATATTGCCCCTGATCGATGCCACGTGCAAACAGGAACGATTGTCCGCTGACTTCAGGATCATATCCACTGTATTTGGTTATGGTAAAAAGGTTTTGAGCTGTTACATACATGCGTATACTGGAGACCGCACTACCCATCCATCGATGCAATACAGCAGATGGTATCCCATATCCCAGTGTTACGTTCCGCACCCGCAGGTAAGAGCCATCTTCTACAAAGCGGTTTGAAGGGCGTAGGTTCAGATTGCTGTTAGCATTCTGACCGGCTCTGGGTATGGATGTAATATCTCCTTCTTTGCGCCAGCGATCCAATACAGCTGTGCTGGAGTTAAAAGGACGCGTAGTGCCTTCGGTCCAATAACGGAGTGCATTCACAGTCTGTACTCCGCCAATGCCCTGTAAAGAAACCATCAGGTCAAAGGAATGATACGACAGGTTTACATTTGCTCCATAGTTCCATTTCGGAATAGGACTTCCCAGAAATGTCTGATCTTTTTCATTTACCACTCCATCATTATTCAGATCTTGGAAGATGATATCGCCTGGTTTGAGATTAGCCTGGTAGACAGTGCTTTTTCCACCTGAACGCTCCTGTGCCAGTTTATTGTAGGCATCAACATCAGCCTGGCTGATAGCTACATGATCTGTCTTGTACCCATAAAAGGCTCCTATCGGATGACCAGGCTCTGTACGGGTCATAGCAGACACACCAGCATAGCCACCCCCAGTGATTGGTACAGCATTCTGAGTGCCGAGTGTAGTTACCTGGTTTTTGTTATAGGCTCCATTTGCACTAATACTAAACTGAAGCGGACCTACTTGTCCATTGTAGGTAGCACTTACCTCCAGGCCACGGTTATATGCTGAGGCGGCATTGGTGAGAATAGCAGTCGGAATGTACCCGGTACCTCCTACACCTGTAGAAGGAGGAATATTTACATTCACCAGCAAGCCATCATTCTGCCGATTATAATAATCCACGGTCAGATTCAATCGATCTTCCCACAAGCCAAGATCTATTCCTATGTCGGTTTGTGTAGTTTCTTCCCAGCCTAAATTAGGATTGGAGGCAGCGCCAATAGTTGCACCTCTTACATAAATTTTGTCAGGTCCCAGAGAATAGACAATGTTATTGGCGACACCTTTAAAGACTAGTGGCTCATACGAAAATGGTGGAATACTGGCATTGCCTGTTTTGCCCCAACTAGCCCGAAGCTTCAAGGATGACACGGAAGTAAGACCACTCATAAACGGTTCCTCATTGACCTTCCAGCCTAAGCCTACAGAGGGGAAATTGCCAAAACGCTTGCTGGGCCCAAACACAGAGACTCCATCCCTACGCAAGGTAAAAGAAAAAAGATATCGATCACGGAAAGAATAATTGACACGCCCGAAATAAGATATCAGAGCCGAAGTGGCTGCTCCTGCGGCTGTTCCTCCGGCAGGATTCAGGTTTGCTTTACTTACCACACCAATCTGGGTAATATCGTAGTTATTAAACCCACTTCCCGCCAGGCTAACCGAGCGGGCTGCGCCAGGATCGCGATACGAATTTCCTAGTGTAGCAGATACAGTATGTTTACCCCAGTGCTTGTTATAGCTCAAAATATTTTCCAGTAATGGAAACAGACTCCATCCATACCCTTCAATAATCCCATCTGGATTGGTTAGATTACCGTTCTTATTGGCCTGGATGAAATCATACCCACTGCCATATCCAATATTGAGCGATGCCTGAGATCGAAACTTTAATCCGTTCAAAATGTCTATTTCTCCAAAGAACTGAGCATAATTGAGCCAGCTACGATCCTTTTTATCACGTAGAAATACATTTGTTAATGGATTGAAAGAGTCGTTAAGGTCATTGATGGTCGTTACTCTTGAATACCCTCCGAGATTGGTTGGATCATAAACAGGCGCATAGGGCGGCATACGCAAGGCAGCTGTGAAGTCTGGAGTAGTGCCAGTGCGTAATGAATAACGCATATTCAGGCTTTGTCCCAAACGGATATGCTTTCCGATAGTTTCTTCCAGATTTACTAGTAGATTCAGTCGCTTGAAGTTATACCCCACTTCAATACTCTCCTGATTGGTGTATCCTGCCGCTATGGTGTACAATACTTTATCTGTTCCTCCAGACAAACTCAGGTGATGCTCCTGTAATTTAGCTGTCCGAAAAATAACATCCTGCCAGTCCGTACGGTCTATGAGCACATCTGGTGTATTCAGTTTCTCCGGAATTTTTGTGTTTTGTGCAGCAGCGATATCTTTTACCAGATCTATGTATTGACTTGCATTGAGTAGATCCAGTTTTTTCCAGGCCTGAGAAATGCCATAATAGCCATCATAAGAAATTCGTAGAGAGCCACTTTTAGCTCGTTTGGTTGTTACCTGAACCACCCCATTGGCTCCCTGTGCTCCATATATAGCCACAGAGGAAGCATCCTTAAGAACAGTAATACTCTCAATATCATAAGGACTCAATGAGTTGAATGTTCCGGCATCACTCTGAATACCATCAATAACATATAGAGGGGCAACACTCGAAAAAGAACCAGTACCTCTGATAACAATGTTGGTACCTGATCCTGGTACACCACTATTATTCACAACCTGGACACCAGCAATTTTTCCCTGAATCAGCTGGTTCACAGTACTCACATTTACCTCTCCAAATTCTTTGCGGCCTGCTACAGCAACAGAGCCAACCAGATCTTTCTTTTGCTGGGTGCCATAACCCACAACTACTACCTGTTCAAGCGTCTGGATATCAGGCTCTAGTTGTATGTCAATAATGGAAAGCTTATCTGTAGTTCTTTCCTGGGACAGGTATCCAACAAAGCTGAATATCAATGTAGCTCCTTCCGGTACTGAAAGCTGGTACTTGCCATCTTTGTCGGTAGTAGTGCCATTGGTAGTTCCTTTAATGAGTACACTAACTCCTGGCATCGGAGCGTCATCTTCTGAACGAACAGTACCCGAAACAGGGATATCTGCTTTTAGTTTTACTTCAACATTTGCTAAAGATGGGAAGTAGGTGGGCAATGCATAGCCAGATGAGGTATAGCAGATTGCAAATACCAACTGGCTAAAAATGAGTATTCTTTTTTTCATTCTTGTTAAATAGATAAAGTGGTAAACAAACTGCACTCTTTAACAATGAATGGTTGGCTCACCGAGTAAGCTTTTCTTCCATAGTAAGAAAGTACTCAGTGGAAAAGCAATAGGCTTATTCTTTACAGAAAGGAAAGTTGGATAAATCAGAATTTGAGAATATACGTGGTACTAAAAAGCATGAGTGGATTCAATCTGTATCAAACCTATAGTTTGTGTCAAAACCATGGATTGTATTAGAACCATAGGTAGACAGAAAGCAGGATGATAAAAACCAAAACACCTATCAGTACAAATTCCATTGCCCAAAGCCAGCTAAACCTTCCTGTGGGGAGTCGCCAAAGCATTCGTTTTTTAAACAGTGACATACTTGAACAGTTCTGATGTATGGTTTTTAATCGATTATAGGTACTTGTTTTAGAAGCACTTCCTGAAAGAGTATTTCTTTGATATGGTCAAAAGTAGCTGGAAAGGCTACTTTTGTATGGGACGCCATTTGCAAAGTATCGTACTCAGTTTGCAATTGTATGTTTTTCGCTCTAAACATAGAAGTGGGAGTGGAGTTTTTGACAGATAAGACAATTCCTGGGAGCTAATCCCCATAGCCCATTCTACTATTTCGTATCGAGCTATAGTAGTTCTACATAAAACAGTGATTTTTAAGCTTACTGCGAAGCCGGGATAGAGCACGTGTAATCAGCGCTTCTACTGACTTTGAAGTAATCTCCAGTTCTGTGGCAATCTCTTCAAGGCTTTTACCTTCTACTCGTTTGAGGACATATGCCCGGCGGCATTGTGCAGGAAGCTGCTCTACCACCTGTTCTACATGTGCATATAGTTCATTGAAGTGCAATGTTTCAAAGGGATTGTAGGCAGAAGTTACTGCCTGCATATTGATGCCATCCAGTGGAGCTGTACGATTTACATTCCATTTGAGGTAATTGTAAGCACGATGCCGTACAGACTTGTAGAGGTAGGCACGATATGAATACGTAATTTGCTCAAATGTTCTGTTTTGTATAAAAACAGCGAACACTTCAGCGACTATATCTTCCGCCACCTCTCTGGAGTGTACAAACCGCAAGGCATGATTACACAGGTTGGCGTAGTATCTTCGAAACAAAAGCTCACAACCCTTCTTTGTATTTTGGGCAAAAGCTGACCGAATTAAACATTCATCTTTCATAAGCAAGCCTCCTCCCCAGATGTACAACATTCAAATAGCAACAAACAAGTTAAAGAGGAGACAGCTTTAAACATGAGTTCCATGTCGTTAAACAATGTATGGAAAGCTGTCAAAAGAGATCTCTTCTGACCAGAGATAGGGCAGATGCCATACAGGTAATAAGGAGACACATTCCGAGAATACTGATATAATACATAGCTTGGTAAGGGATAGCCAAGAGAATATACCAAATAGCTAAAAAAAAGTAGTCTTTTTTTCATTCCTGTTAGATAAATAAAGTGGTAAAAAATATCACTCTTTAACATTGAACGGTTAGCCCACCAAGTGAACCTTTCTGATTATAGCAAGAAAGAATCACTGGCCTAACAGCAACAGGCGTCTTTTCTACAGAAAGGAAAGATAAGAGCGACGGAAATACTAACAGAATAGGATGAGAAAGCATAGGGAAAATCAACCAAGTCTGAAACCATGGATTGTATTAGAACCATAGGTAGACAGAAAGCAGGATGATAAAAACCAAAACACCTATCAGTACAAATTCCATTGCCCAAAGCCAGCTAAACCTTCCTGTGGGGAGTCGCCAAAGCATTCGTTTTTTAAACAGTGACATACTTGAACAGTTCTGATGTATGGTTTTTAATCGATTATAGGTACTTGTTTTAGAAGCACTTCCTGAAAGAGTATTTCTTTGATATGGTCAAAAGTAGCTGGAAAGGCTACTTTTGTATGGGACGCCATTTGCAAAGTATCGTACTCAGTTTGCAATTATCTGTTTTTTTAGTTAAACAAGTGCTATCAGATTAGGTTAATTCGGTTGTTGTTCCTACTTTGGACTTACCACTTTAAAAGGGAAATTCCATTGAGAACGATCAGTTTTTTGTGGCGCACCACACTTCCTCTTTTGACTTTTGTCATGTACATTTTAGGGACGATCCTGTCAGATGGACAGTCCGTTTCTACACGTCCTATTTCTTTCGAACATCTGGGTACCGGTCAGGGAATGTCTCAAAGTACAGTTCATGCCCTTTATCAGGACTCGGACGGTTTTATCTGGATTGCCACCCGGGATGGCCTTAACCGGTATGACGGAAGGACCTTTCAATTGTATCACCGACAGCCAAGACAACCTGGAAGCCTTCAAAGCAGTGATGTAACAGCACTGGGAGGAGGAAAAAACGGTCAACTCTGGCTTGGTACCATCAATGGAGGGTTGCATCGGCTCAATGTTGATGGAAAAACATTTACTCATTATGCTAAAACATCATCTGGTATAGATGTAAGTCATTGGTCTATTAACTGCCTGGCCGAAGATGATCGTCAACGAATCTGGGCTGGAACAACAGATTATGGATGGTTAGTAGTAGATACCCGAACCGGACAGGTAAGTCAGTATCGATTGGACACTTCTTCTGTTGGAAATGCGTCAATCCTTTCTGTCCTGACAGACAAGGACCATTCGTTATGGTTTGGGATGGGAAATGGAATTCTGGCTCATCTGCCCAAGGGCCAGAATCGATGGGAAGTTTTTCATATGCCTGCTGAGTCACACTCCAGAACAGATTTTAATATAAAAGCCTTGTTACGTGACTATCGTGGAAATCTATGGATAGGTACTAAAAACAGAGGCCTGTATCGCTTTATAGAAGAAAGTGGTCAATTTATAAAAGTATTTGACGAGCCGGGTGTATTTGAGAAAGGTAATTTTATAAGATGCCTCGCTGAAGATGCTCAACATTCTATCTGGGCCGGAACGGATGATGGGATCCGTATATTACCCAATGGCAATCCAACAAACTGGATTGGCCTTTATCCTGATCCGGCTGACGAACATAGTCTAAGCAGCCATGCTATTCAATGTCTTCTTACCGACCAGTTAGGCAATGTGTGGGCTGGCACCTGGGAGGGAGGACTAAATGTCCGGTATGCTGAACCCAACAGGTTTGAGATCATAAAGCCCAATCTGGTTGGTACCCAAAGGTTGCTTGCTTCTAAAGTTTCAGCACTGACTACAGATTTACAAGGGGATTTGTGGATAGGATCTGTGCGAGGTATTTTACGGTTTTCGGATGATAGTCAATCTATGGTTACTGTGTCTGCACCATCTGCCTTTAACACACAGGATGTATATACTCTCTTTACAGACTATCAGGGTGATGTGTATGCCAGCTATTGGAACGGAGGAGTAGTACGATACAAAAGAGATGGAACGATCAGAGTCATCCCTGTTTCTGAACAGGCTGCACGACATGTACTCTGTTTTGCCCAAAGAAGAAACGGTAAAATCTGGATGGTGCGCAATGACCTGAAGCTGTATGTATATGATCCACTTACCGAAAAAATGGAACAGGTGGTAAATCTTTTCAACCTGTTTAAGTTGAAACAAAACATGACTATTACCTGCTTACTGGAGGATAAGCAAGGATGGCTGTGGTTTGGCACTTATACCTATGGGCTGGTGGGATGGAATCCTCAGAGTGGTCAGATAACTCATTATCAGGCCAAAGCTAAAGCCGGTAGTCTAAGTGATGACCACATTACCTGCCTTTACCAGGATAAATCAGGCAAACTCTGGATGGGAACAAATGGAGGAGGATTGAATTGTCTTCTTTCTACTAATGGCAAGTTTCGTTTGTTTACGAGCCAACAAGGGTTGTCAGGTGATGTAGTCAACAGC
The DNA here is from genome assembly GCF_030068605.1 of Xanthocytophaga agilis. Lineage (NCBI taxonomy): Bacteria > Pseudomonadati > Bacteroidota > Cytophagia > Cytophagales > Rhodocytophagaceae > Xanthocytophaga > Xanthocytophaga agilis. The sequence goes on along the minus strand of NZ_JASJOU010000017.1, from coordinate 177,361 downwards.
ATCACAGAAGACCAACTGGGAAATTTATGGATAGGCACCACTCGTGGACTTACCCGCCTGACAATAGAAAATGAACACATGGTTGTATTTAATGAAGAAGATGGACTACCCTCTGCTGAATTTACGAACCTGGCTTGTACCCGTATGCCTACAGGTGAGGTGGCTTTCGGAACCACACAAGGCCTACTCATTGTACATCCTGAACGGTTTACTGAAGTTCCGCCGTCGTCCAAGGCGTACCTGGACGAATTAAAACTGTTCAACAGACCAGTGGGTATTGGTGCTTCTGGTGATCCCTTACAAAAAGCACTCTCACAAACCAGTCAACTAGTGCTGACTCCTCAACAAAGCGTATTTACCCTCACATTCGGTGCCTTGAGTTATGGTCGTAATAGACACATCCGGTTTGCCTACCGACTGGACAACTTTGATCCGGACTGGAATTATTTGGAAAACCAGGAAAATGCAACCTATACCAATCTTCCTCCAGGGCAATATGTGTTTCGACTAAAAGCTGCACAAAGTGGTCAGCCTTGGGGACCTGAAAAGCAACTGGAGGTGATTATTCAACCACCATGGTTCAAAACCGGTTGGGCGGTGGCTCTATATTTGACTATTTTATTAATAATTCTTGGACTCATTCGTCATATTGTGCGCATTCGTGAAAAACTCAAAGCAGACATTCGTATCCAGGAGCTAAAGGCAGATAGTATTCGTCAACTAGATCAGGTCAGAACCAGCTTTTTTACCAATATTTCACATGAACTAAGGACTCCGCTCACACTGATTATTACTCCTCTGGAAAAGCTGCTGACAGAAGAATTACCTTCTCCTGAACGGCTGCAACACCAGTTTCGTCTGATGAACCGGCATGCAAACCGTCTGCTTCGGTTAATCAGTCAGCTTCTGGATCTTTCCAAAATTGAAAGTGGCTCTCTCAGACCACAAATAAGTCAGGGCGACATGTATCAGCATCTGGAAAATAGTATTCGTTCCTTTGAGCAATTGGCCGAGTCCAAACAGGTTCAACTAAAATTACAAATTGACCCTACCCTCCGTCAGGCCTGGTATGATGCGGATATTACAGAAAAGATCATCTTCAATCTGCTTTCCAACGCCCTAAAATTTGTTCCGGAAAGTGGTCTGGTCACAGTAGAAGCCTCCATTCGGGAAAACAAATTGCAACTGGTGGTTAGTGATACTGGAGCTGGAATTGCTCCTGATGAACTACCCCGAATCTTTGAACGGTTTTATCAGGGAAAAGCACCTAATCCATTAGGTACAGGAGTAGGCTTGGCGCTGACGAGAGAATTAACAGAGTTATTGGGAGGGACTATATTTGCTTTCAGTACACAAGGTATAGGCAGCCAGTTTGTTGTTACACTCCCTATTGTTAGTACCGATTTTCCATCGGAGTGGATAGCGTCTTTTCCAGATGTACCTCTCAATCAGACCACTCACCAACTAACCCCGTCAATAGAAAGTTTGACTGGTACCAATTCTCAATCCATTCTTTTGATTGCAGAGGATGATCCTGATCTGCGTAGCTATCTGGCCGATTGTTTTACAGACTCTTATATTGTGCTGCAAGCTTCTGATGGACAACAGGCACTGGAACTGACATTACAACATTTACCTGATCTGGTTATTACAGATTGGATGATGCCTGGGCTGGAAGGCCCCGAACTATGTCAACTCCTAAAGGCAGATGAAAAAACCAGTCACATTCCGCTGGTAGTACTAACAGCAAGAGCCAGCCAGGCTCATCAGCTATCAGGGGTTAATGCAGGTGCGGATGATTACATAACCAAACCCTTTACTGCCGCTTTGTTAAAAAGTAGGGTTCATAATCTAATTGAAAACCGTCATCGTCTACGCAGGGCATTCAGTCAGGAGGTTTGGTTACGCCCTAGTAACGTGAAGGTAACCTCATTAGATGAAGTGTTTCTCCAGCGGGCTACTGCTTTGATAGAGGAACATATAGATGAGCCCAATTTTGATGCAGAACAGTTGCAGGAAGGATTAAATATGAGTCAGATGCAGCTTTACCGAAAGCTAAAAAGTCTGACAGATTTATCTGCTCGTGACTTTATCCGGTACATTCGCATTCAGCGAGCCGCTCAACTACTAAAAGCCAGTCAGTTCACAGTTTCAGAAGTGGCCTATCAGGTTGGATTCAATGACCCAGGCTATTTTGGGCGCTGCTTTAAAAAACAATTTGGAAAAACACCTAATGAATATGCAAGTGAAAAAGTATAATGGCAACAAGCTACAGACTAAGTTCTTATGTCTGAGAGCTTGTTTTTGTTAAAGTTTTACCATTTAATTTACCTTACAAACAAAGAATAGTTTAGTGGCTGTCTTATGTGAACAGACTTGGAAAAATCAGGTCTTTTTTAGTAGAGAAGTTAAGCGATCTCTGTAAGTTCATATCTGCGTCCTTTCCAGTATGTTGGTGATACGAGAGCATATTGGATAAGTGTTGAAAATGTTATAAAATGAAAATATACTGGATAAATCCAGGCATACTTATACAGGTGAAGAGCTCTTAATCTATATACACAACTGAATGTCAATACGCCCTGGATTATTAACAATCCTATCCATGAAAGTAGACTAGTGAAAGGTTGAGTGATAAAGGACACCACAATAACAGGAAGTAGGAAAAGAGGGAGTAATGTCAGCATTCGGATATACCATGGCGTTTGCATGGCTGCATTCATCCATCGTTTTCGCTGATTGATAAGGCTATCAAAGGTTGGTAACCCCTGTGTTTCTACCAGACAGTCTACTGCAAAAAGTTGCCGGAAGCCATATCCTTTTTTAAGAACAGCCTTGAACAGTTGATGATCCTCACTAATAGAAGACCGCATGTTTTCATATCCACCTGTTGCCTTATAGGCTTCTTTGGTTACCAGCATATTATTTCCCAAACCTGAGATCGGTATTCCCCAATGTGACAAGTGATAAATCATACAGAGTGCCTGTGCCCAGTCAATAGCCTGCATTGCAGTCCAAAGTGTAACAGGCTGAGGTACTGTTACTCCGGAAATAATTCCTATACCAGGTGTATGTGCACTCAGCATAACCTCTATCCAGTTTGGAGGAACCGTTACATCCGCATCTGTAATGAGAAAATAACTGCCTTTGGCAAAACGAATCAATTGAGCCAGTACATTAGCCTTTCCCCGGGCCATACCTAAATTGGTAGTAATTTTCTTATAGTGAAAATGCGGCTTATCGCGAATATATTCCAAAATCAATGTTGCTGTGAGATCATTAGAGTCATCGTCCCCAATCCATATTTCCAACTGATCTATGGGAAAAGTTAACTGATTGAGAGACTGCAGACATTTTAAAATAGAATCTTCTTCATTGCGCGCAGCTATTAAAATGGAAATCATAGATGTATTGTTGATTTTATAGTTGTTGCTCGTAATGATAAGTTTAAAAAATACATGCCTTGTGAATTGATAAACAGATGGTTATATCTGAAAGTGAAAATTGAGTTGAAAAAAGTAAGTTCTTGAACTTGTCTATAGCTTTATAGGGTAAAAAGAAAGAGGTTCCGCTCCTTCTGAAATGATTTTAAATAAAATAAGCCTGACCATATAAAGTGATCAGGCTTATTTGGTGAATAGAAATTGCGGACAAATTCCTATTGTCCGCAATCACCAGAGTTAAAATAACAGTTTAGAGTTTTATGACCTTTACAGATGTAGTTTGCGTACCCGATCCAAGCCGAATCAAATAGATACCTGCTTGTTTTCCCAATGGCACTGTTTGAATCGTATTTTCAAGGGGGGCAGAAACCGTTTTTTCTAACAAGACAGATCCTTTTGTATCCACCACCTGTAAACGAACAGGTAATCCATTTAATCCGCTCAGACGCAGATCGGCTTGCTCTGTAGCCGTAGGATTTCCAAGTACTGTTACCTGTAGACCAGTAGAAGCCTCTTTTGTAGTTATTCTGGCAGATGATGAAACTAAAGGTTCTACCCCATAAATACGCACCCCTTTATAATACAAGGCAATGTGGCTGTTTTCAGCAAAAGGTGCCGCAGGCATATAGGAATGATCATTTGTCTCATTAAATAGGGATCCATCTGATCTATAGATCTTGTACTGAATTTTTCCCGTACTGCTTAGAGGATATAATTTTCCTACTGATGAATCTATTTTAGATTCGAAGTATGTATCAGAATATTGTCCTGTATCAGTCCCAAAAACACCTGACACATTACTGGCTCCCAACTTTGCGTACTCAATTGTATACGAAAGAGAAGCAGCATTATCGGCAGTAAACCAATACTTTATCTTCAGATCCCTATAATCAACGGGTACATTGCCTGTATTCTCAATAGTAAGCCAGGCACGAATGGCACTGGAAGCCGACGTATTCCTGTTTTCTGAGTAGACTTTCAGGGTTGTATCTGAAGCAATGTTTCCAGGTTCTGTACCCCACCAAAGTTTTCCATTGCGATAGAGAGTAATAGCTGGATTGGCAGTATAGGTAGTTGCATTAGAATAGGAGTAATCATTGCCTTCTGAAAGCGGTTGCCAGTCCGTATTGGCAAATCTTGACTTGATCTGGCCTGAGTTGCTACCAGGTAGAATGCCTCCTGCAGAAGGATCAAATCCATATTCGATATACCCTAACGCACTGGTACGTGGATTAGGCAGCTCTACGTATTTCATCGATACCTTGTTATTTCCCAGCTGAGCATAATCAATCCAATGGCTGATACCTGCATAGTTTTCGGCTGTAAACCAATACCGGATTGTCAACTCATTATATGGCACTGTAACACTGCTTTCATTGACAACCTTGAGATAAGGGCGAGCACTGTTATTTGTCAGTTTACCTGTATCACCATCCATGTACAATACTTTTAAACCCGACAAGACTGTTAACGTGCGTTGTACCGAAGCAGCTGCCAGATATAAGTTATTTCCGCTTTGTGATGCAGTAATGATGCTGCTTCCCGGTCCCACAATCCGGATTTTTCCATTTGTAATGGTGGCAACTAAGGTATCCGAACTTGACAAAGTGATAGGAAGACCTGAGCTTGCTGAGGCAACAGGAGCAAAATCTGCATCACCTACTGTTTTTACACTAAGGGAATCAAACGAAACCGTTTGGGAATCCTGTGCAATAGTAAGACAGAAATCATCCAGGTATAGCTCACCGTAAGGACCTGCCTTGGCCGCCCAAACACCTGCATATGCTGTATTGGGAGGAGTTACTCGGGTTACCGAAAAGCGGGTAAATGTACCAGGCGTTGCAGAAGGATAGGCCTGAAGCTGGTTACTTGCGTTGGCAATTTTATTGCCATTCGCATCGTAGTAATCAATGCCGATTCCTGCCCAGTAGGGATTCTGAAGCTGGTTGTAAGGATCGGGTGTACGTTCTATTCTTGCCCAGACTTCAAAGGTAATTTCTTTCCCTCCTCCAACAATCAGATTACTTCCATAATTAATAGCCGAGTTATCACCCATAACGGCAACACTTTTGAGTCCACTATGTGTAATGGTTTCACTTACTTTTGTTTTACTGCCATTGGGAAGTATCCAGTTAACGAATCCACTTTCAAAACCATTGTTGGTCATTAGACCACATGATCCCGCACTAACAACAGTAAGCTGAGCCGTAGAGCTAACCCCACCAGCATCCTGTGCAGTTGCAATGATATTCGCCGTTCCAACACCAATCGCCGTGATCTTGCCATTGGCATTTACAGTGGCAACACCGGGTGCGGAGGAAGACCAGTTTACATTTTTATTGCTTGCAGTAGCTGGAAGTACTGACGCTTTTAACGAGGTTGTATCTGCCACTCCTACTGTTAAAGCTGATTTGCTTAGAACAATCGAAGAAATTAAGATATTAGATACCGATACGGCACAAGTGGCTGTTTTATTTCCATCCTGAGTAGTCACAGTAATAGTTGCATTACCAGGAGAAATCCCTTTCAAAAGTCCATTCTGGCTAATAGTCAAAACCGTTGTGTCTGATGAGCTCCAGGTATAAGCTTTATTGGTTGCATTAGCAGGTTGCAAGGTTGCTGTTAATGTAACGGTGTTATTGACACCTACACTAGCCGTTGTGCTGCTTAGAGTAATCCCGCTTACTGGAATATTAGCTGCCGTTACCGTAGAACTAGCTGTAAAACCACCTTCTTCTGACGTTGCAGTAATGATAGCATTTCCAGGAGACATTCCTTTTACCAGCCCTTTGCTATCAACAGTCACAATGGCAGAATTGGAAGAACTCCAAAGTACACGCTGATTGCTTGCATTGGCAGGAGTAGCTGTTGTGCTAAGTCGGGTAGTATCACCTACACCTACAAAAAAGGAGGTCGGTGTAATGGCAATAGAAGTTAATGGAGTGAGCAATACTTCGATTGCACTGACAGCAGGATAACTATAATTTGCGATAGGACGGAAAACGACAGAAATCTGACCTGCACCATTCGAATGTATTTCAAACTCCCGAATAATGGCTTTGAATCTGCCCCCTGCCTGTGTATAAATGTCAAAGTTTTTCAATAACGTATCCGCTACTGAGTTTCCTGTGACATTAAATCTCCGTTGTCCTGCGTTTATAGAGGTGCTGATTTCTGCAAAATGTAATCGTACTTTGTATTTGGAATTAGGTATTAGTCCTTTGTATGTATAGGTCATTGGCTGTCCGCTTTGGCGTTGAGAGAGATAAACCTGTGCCGGTGCAGGATTTGTAAGGCCGGTTGTACTTACAGGAGTGGTAGTACCAGTAGTCCACATAGACCCAGACGAGGGGGTGTCTGCGATAAAATTAAGAATCGAAGGTCCACCACAGTTATTGGCGATAATACTCGTTCCTATGGTCACTGTACTGGTCGCTGTTTTTGCACCATCTACTGTTGTTGCAGTAACTACTGTTGTACCAAATTTAAGTGCAGACAGCAATCCACTGGAATTGATCTTCGCTACAGTGGTATCGGATAAACTCCAGTTTACTGCTTTGTTGGTTGCATTGGCAGGAGTTATTTTAGCAATCAGATTTTGTGACGTTCCCAATCCCATAATAATGACCGAATCAAGGGAGATACCTGAAACAGCTACCGTTGGTGTTACTTTTAAGGTACTTTGTGCTGTCTTACCACCATCCTGAGTAGTTACAGTGATAGTAACTGTTCCCGGAGAAATTCCTGTTACCAGTCCGGACGCGTTTACAGTAGCAATTGAAGTATCAGATGAACTCCAGGTAACAGCACTGTTTGTTGGATAGGTAGGAGTAAGAACAGATTTAAACTGTCGGGTAAATCCGACAATCACAGAGTCAGAAGCAGGTGTAACTGAAACGTTGACTACAGGACCACCTGCAGGTTCTCCTACAAAGATACCATTGCCGGATGCACCCAGAAACACTCTTCCATGGTAGTCAGCAGCTAAGTTTGCCACTACATCAGGAACAGTAGTTAGAATAGTTGTCCAGTTTTGTCCATTATCATCTGATCTGAAAACACTATAGGTACGATTGTCTACAGTACCAGACTCAGAGGTTACAAAAACAATAGGATTGGAAGAAGCTGAAGTGTCAGCTTTTCCAACTGCCACCCACTTAGGGTTTTTTACAACATTCGGATTTACTTTGGTAAATGTTTTTGCTGTATCTGTTGAATGATACAATCCGGTGGTAAAGGCAATCCAAAGGTCACCTGTCTTTCCTGGGGTTGTCTCTACATTCATCTGAGCAACATTCCCTACATTGGGAAGATTGGTAGCAGCAGCAGAAAAACTGACACCGCCGTTCGTACTTACATATACTGTACCACCAGAGTATACATAAAAAATATCCCCGTTAACTTTGTCAGCAGCCAATGGATTCATCCCTGCCCAGATGGTATAAATATCTCCTGGTTTGAGAATTCCAGAAGGAAGACCTGTACTGGCAGTCCAAGTGGCACCCAGATTTGTTGAATAATAAGTCAAACCTCCTGTTATCATTCCCTGTGTAACCCAAACTATCCTCTGGCTATTAGCAGACACAGCAACCCTTCCTCTTGCCGAGCCACTAGAAGGAACAGTCGGAAACTTCGTGTAACTAAGTCCGCCATTAGTAGAATAGCCACCAATAGCAACCCCATTCCATCCGTCGCTTCCTACCCGTGCAATAAAATCAGGGTTTGTTTGCTGAAAGGCAACTCCGGATGTATTTACTCCATTAAAGGTACTAAAGAAGCTTGCCATCCCTTTTGCAGGTGGGCTGGTAAATGACTTATGATCAAATCCTCCTACATCACCAGTAGTAGATAACAAAAAATTACTTCCACTTGGTGGACAAACCATGTTTCCTGAAACCACAATTTCTTCTAGGCCAGCATCGCGAAGTTTCCAGTGAACCGTAGATGCCCATACATTGGTAGTCTGCCCAACATCGAGCATATCTGTAAACCATACATGACCTGCATTGAATGGATCAAACATAAACGCACAGATATTGTGGCCAAAATTTCCATTCGCTCCATTACCCAGTGAATGAGGTGCTTCTGACGCATCCCGAGTTGTAGGCACTAAAGCAGTCCAGCTACCTGGTACTCCGCCTAGCAGGCTACGATAGGCAACATCATTATTCCATGTTCCTGTTGTAGTAACAATCACTTCATTGCTATTGTGCGGGTTAACGGCTATACCTCCCAGTTCTTTTCCTGCCACAGGCGCTATCTCACTCCATGAACTTCCATTCCATTTATACAAGCCCTGACCTCCTAATGGCCTTGTTGCTGATTGCCCCACTTGGGTAACATATAGTGTTCCATCGTTGCTGAAAGATGAACGCCTCGGTTCTCCCGGACTCCCATTCATCAGTGCAAAGGTATTTCCGCCATCAGTACTCCTATATACTCCTTGTGAGCCTCCGATTAATATATTTCTGGTGACTCCATTGATAACTCCACCCGTTTTATCAAAAATGACAAATCTTCCTATATCTGAATCAGGAAAAGATGTATTTACCTTAACCCATGATCCTACAGCACCCGCTGATGTGCTTTTGTATGTACCATTGTAGGTGGTTGTTACATACACTACATTACTATTATTGGGATCAACAGCAATTCGGTCGGTATAAGCTTTATCTGATGCGTTAGGCGTAACTTTTATGGATAATTGACAATCTGTCCAGGTTTGACCTCTGTCTGTCGACTTCATCAGAGTTCCCATTGACGTTCCCCCTCCTGGTACTGTACCTTTTCCTGTAGCAATAGTAGCATAGAGTATATTACCTGTAGCATCACTGGGATCAAAGGCAACTTCTGCACATTTTGCGCCCCCTTCCCAGTTCCAGTAAGTAGTAGGAATTTTACCAAACAACATCATCTCTTCCCATTTTTGGGTAGTGGCATTCCATCGGTAGGGAGTTCCGACATCTTTGGTAATAAAAAACAGATTAGGCACTTTGGGGTGTGCTTTGATACTTGTTACAAACCCTCCACCACCTATTGGAACTGTATTCCAGTTGTAGGTCTGTGCGGTTGTGATACCGATAAATGCACCACTTACTACCATTGCAAGCAGCATCATTCGCATTAATTTTCTCATAGGAATTGTTTTGAATAAGAATGAAAGATGACAGAAGTACTCTTCCAAAAAGTGAGAGGAGAGTGCATCCTATGTAAGTAGTATTACGCCTTCTTATTTATCAAAGCAGAATATTGCTTATAGCAGATAAATAACATCCTTCAGACAAGTCAAATGGTACAATCCCCATATCCTATTTTACTTTTTTTATTTATTAGTCAATATTTTTTAGAGGAATATAGGTTTGATCAGACAATGTGTGTTTAAATTGTAGACTGATATATGGTGCATACAACTGGGATTGGCGCTTCCTATATTTGTGGAACTCCCAAGTGTCGAAATTATATAAGTATTTAGGGGCTTTTATATCAACCAGGTATATCTATCACTTTTGAAAATGTGAATTTAACCTGATATTTTCCTCTTGTAGCCATCAGAGTAGAAATCAATTGATAGAAGGATACTAACCAGTAAGCCTTTTGAGAAGATCTAACCTGGTTATTTGGAATTAATCTTCCAGATTATACTCATGCTCTTCCTTCTTGTTTTGTTGTCTGGTTTTACCTTTTTGCCTAGGTCTTTCTCCCCAGTCAACATCTTTTGTTGTCTCTCCATCTCTTACTCCTTGTAAAAACCGTTCAAATAACAGTAGGTTTTTCTCTTGATTAGTTGCTTTTTGTTGTTGGTCTGCAACTTGCGATTGAATACTATTGTCTATTTCAACTGTATTCTCTTTTGATGTGGTTGTTTGGCTTTTTTGTGAAGGTTTATGTCCTCTTTGTTGTTGAAAGTACCCTTCAGTTTCTGCTTCTGTTGCAGGCTGTGCCAAAAGTTGCTGAAAATCTTCTGGTATGGCTCCTTCTTTCAAAATCAGTTCTTGTAATTCATTCAGATTTTCATAAAACTTCCACTTATGCATGTGCACACTATATAGTTTCTGAATGGTCTCTGTGGGAAGGTCCAGTTCAGTTAAAGCTATCCCATACGCTTTTAAGTATGCTGATCTTAGCTTGAGAACCTGCCGATTGACTGTCCGCTGAGCTTTATTATCTGTTTGGTATTCTCCTTGTCTGGTATACCGTCTATCTAATTTTCGCCGATCCAGGATGTTGTATGGATCACGTGGCTGGATTCCTTTCTCAATTGTATTTTCCAGCATCTTCAGATTTCGGTAAAATATCCGGCCAAAGTCTTGCTCTTTCCCTATTGAAACAATACGATCTATTGATAAGTAATTTTCTAGTTCATGTTTTTCAACAAAGGCTTGTACACGCTCACTCAGTTTCTCTGCTTTATAGACATCATTGGGAAAATGTGTCTGTTGGGTATAGCCATACATTTGCTGAAAGTCAGCAGCATTCTTCTCCTGCCACGACTTGATCGAAAACCGGGTTTTTGCTCCTGTCGGTGTAAGATTGACTGTTTGTTCTTTGTCCCTTCGGGAAACAATAATATGAATATGGGTTTGATCGCCTTTTTTTCGTTCTCCTGATCGAGCTTTTCCTTCCCGAACCATTGGGTCTGAACCACTATAGTCTCGTTCACGATGAATTATAGCAAACCAGACAACATCTGTGCTTAATACTATCTGCCCATCAGCGAGCTTGAAATTAGCTGCATAGTTTTGCATCACCTGACGAGTATAGACTTTTAGGGTTTGACCATCACTGCTGATATGCGATAGCTCTGTCTGACTGGGAGCAATAATAAGAGAATAAAACTTGCTGTCTTCCTTTTTAAGCCCTTTTACATTTCCATCAATCTGAGCAATCACCTCCTGTTTCTCTATTTGATCTGAGACCTGTGAAAAATAGGCTCCAGTTTCTCCTTGTTCTTTCGCCTCATGTTCCATATAATTAACAAGGCGGGCCGCCGATCCCTTGTTATCATATACCGAACCAGATTTACTGGCCGCTTTACTGGTCGGTTTGCCATCCGATTGAGCTTTTAATACTTTACTGATCATAGCCAATACGAACTAATCGTGATGAAAAAATACCTGGCAGTCCCTTCATTATTGCTTATAAATCATGGCTACTGCTTTATTTTCAGATCTATCAGATCAGATAGATCTGCCAGTTTATTTTTGATCTGATTCCAGCTTTTTCATGAACTCACTTACGTGTGTTTCCACAAAAGCCTGATTCTTTGCTTTAATATCATTGATTGTTTCTGCTGAAAGGTCACTCACATGCAACATAGTCGATGTAGATACATGTATCATCTGTTGAATCCGAAATAAAAGTACAATCATCTTTTCCATTTGTTCAAGCATTGTATCTACTGACTGCTCGGCATTCTTACCCTGTGTAAATACCTCCTTGTATAAAGGTAATACATACTGTTGTTCCTGCTTTTGAAGAAAAGAGAAAATATGATTACGCATCCGCACTACTTCTTTCGATACTTCTTCACTATGCAGTTGCTCACAAGGATTCATTCCATTTTTTACAAAATAAAGCAAGGCATTTTCCGTATACTCTTTCAGTGTTTTGATGCCTAACTCTTTTGCGTGCTGTTTACAGCGTTTGAGAATACTGGCATTGACATTTATAGGTTTGATAATAGCCTCATCTTTTTCTTCTATGGAACTTTTACCCAGAACACTAGCTTGAGCTTGTTTATTTTTTTGTCCATCTGTTTTACGGCGGGCCGGACGTTTGGGTGTTGAATTGGTTTTAGGTGGCTTCATAGTTTTTTTGATATACTCCTTATTTGTTAGTTTACAATCTGTTACACTCAATAATTATAGCAGATGAATTATAAAGGTGTTGATGGGCAGGAACTAAACAAATGAATCGTTGCATTTTGTAGTATCAAATCAAAAAAACAACAAATCTAAATGCCGATGAGACAAAAATAGAAAAATGTGCTCATTATTATAGTGGAAACGGACTAGAAAAATATTTACACAATCACTGAAAGTATTTCTACAGTAAAAGACGAAAGAATAACCAGACAAGTTACAATAGAAAAGGGGAGAGGAACTTCATTCTAAATTTTGGATAGACTCTTGATACCCGAGTAATGTCCTGGACTTATAATAAGTCTTACTCTTGCGGTTAATTCACCACAATATGCTGTTTGCCCTGAACTCCGATCAAGAAATTTTTTTGCGGTGAGTTATGCGCAGCAGGAAAAATGATCGGAGTTGCGGTCAAAATCAAAAATGCAGTGAATTAAACGCCATCTCTCTGTTAGTCAAATAGATTTTTGTGACCTTACTAAAAAATAGTCTGCCGTGAATAATGCGCAAACTTGACTCAACAGCTTATCTCTCTTTTTGATTCCTCAGTGTCTTTATTACTGGCAAAGACGATACTGATTAGGACACCCGCAAGAATACAGGTGATACCGACAATCAGTTGAAGCGTCAACAACTCATGAAATAAGAACACACTAATCAAAACAGCTACTACTGGCTCAAGTGCTCCCAGAATTGCTGTGGGGGTTGATCCAATATAGCGAATGGCGTATACCAGTGTTGTAATTGATACAACTGATGTCAACAAACCGAAGATAGCGATGTCAAGCAGTAGATTTAGGTTCGGTAATATCAGCGATTCCTTCCAAAGGAGTGACTTCAAAAGGTAATACATAGCAGAAAATAAAAGTGAAAAGAAAGTGGTTTTTACTCCAGAAGCCTTCACTTTTGCTTTATTGACCTTTACGATATATAATGAATAACAAAGCGCACTTGCTAGCGCAATAGAAAGACCAGTAAAATTGATATCAAATGCCCTACCCTTCGTACTGAGGATATATACACCTGCTAATGTGATAATGAGCGAGATTGCAGTAACCAAAGTAATTCGTTCCCTAAAGAAAATTGCCATGATTAGTGCTACAATAACTGGATAGACAAATAAGATGGTAGATGCTATGCCTGCAGAAAGATAATCGTAAGCCAGGAAAAGAAAGTCTGAACTCATGGCAAACAAACTCCCCAGAACCCCAAAAGTCATCAGTTCTTTTCGGTTAATTTTCAGGCTCTCTTTTTTGTATTTCAACAAAATCAGCAGAAAGAGGGATGAAATAAAAAAACGATAGAATAAGGCGACATTCAACGAGAAATGAATTTGTTTGATTGGTAAAATAAATAGCGGAATCAGCCCATATGTGATGGCAGATATAATTGCATATAAATAACCCTTAACTTTCATTTGAACATTTACAGTTTGCTAACACATAACCAAGCTAATCCTTATTTTAACTAACAAATGTATCTGTTTTTTGATAGTAGGAGTATAATAAATATAAAATCAGACCCTTTACAAACAACAATACTATCTTATTCTGACAAAGTATGCGATATTCTGCGCAATAAATTACTGCTCTGCATGACGAAGATGGACAAGTAATTGGATTTACCAAACTGACTCGTGAAGTGAGTGGAAATGAGACACACTAAAATCAATTCTATCCATATACTTACTCAATTAATCACTATATGATTTAAAAAATCGCATAGTCAGCTGTAGAAACCGACAAACAAACCTATAAAGTTATAGTGATTTTCCTTGTTTATAGGTCTTTCGAGTTACGTCTCAATACATTTTTATTGTCAGAGTACTAATATAAACCGTTAGTGCTCTGGTATTTCCGTGGAGAAAATATAGGAGGTGTGGCATAGATTTTTTTCGATTTTTATATTCAAAACAGCCCAGTTTATTTTTGGTCCTTCATTTAATGTATTTTTACTATGCATACAACTACTTTTGTCCCTTTATTGAGATTGGGTATCATTTGGTCACAAATGTATTACGCTTTATTTATTTATCTTTCAGGAATAATAACACTCTTGTGGATTGCCTCTCTAAAAAATATCTTTAATAGGATAAATGTCTGAAAGGTTGTCTAAAAATATTTATAATGGTTACAAGGCATCTTTTGTACTACGATTTCATGAGGTTACGCAAGTCACAATGGTCTCATCTCGCTACAAAATCTGCTCGTTGAGCTTTCTTATAAATAATTTAGACAACCTCTAATGCAACACTAGTCATTTTTAATAAACCTGACTGGTATTTTTTTATTTCACCTCTGGTATAAATTGATTATACGTATTACAATCTTTACAACCTTTTTAATATGAAAACACTTCTAACAACCCTAAGTTTATTTCTTTTGGGCTTAGCTAGTTCATTGGCAACCAGCTATTATGTTCGTACTGATGGTAACGATAGTAATACAGGCACATCTAATAGTGCCTCTGGAGCTTTCAGAACTATAACCAAAGCCTGTGCAATTGCCCAGCCCGGAGATGTTGTTAACATCAATGATGGGATTTATGTTGAAGGAGAAATTGGTGTGAACAATAAAAATGGCTCTAAAACGAATGTACTCACCATTCGGGCTATTAATAAACATAAAGCTATTATTCAAAGTATCTCAGGTGGCAGTGTCATTTCCATTTCTAACTGTACTGGTATTGTGGTAGATGGATTAGAGGTAACCTTTCAAAACCCCAGTAATAGTTATTACTTCGGTATTCTGGCAGATAATAGTGCTTGGGTTACTATAAAAAATTGCTTCGTACATGATATAGGTTCAACTGGTATCCAAGTTAATAACGGTGAATATTATATTGTAGAAAATAATATTGTCCGTGATAATGCTAAGAATACAGGTAATCCGAATGGGAGTGGAATATCTGTCTATCACCCCAAGTATACTTCCAGCTATGTGGCTGGCGATTGGGGGATTATTATACGCAACAATATCTGTTTTGAGAATATTTGTATCTATCCACTGCAAGGCTACAGTACTCCGGTAGATGGCAATGGCATTATCCTAGATGATTTCGAAAATGAGCAGGGGGGTGGACAAACTGGTGGATATACCCATCCAAGTCTGGTAGAAAATAATTTATCTTTCAATAATGGGGGACGTGGAATTCATATCTATCACAGCGATAATATTACAGTTCGCAACAATACCCTGTATCACAATAATACAGAACTATCCAAATACTATGCATTTGGATGGAACGGTGATTTGAATATGGATGTGAGTGCAGGTTCTAAAGTTTATAATAACATTGTTGTGATGAACAATTCCAATGCGAGAGGATATGCTTTTCTGGTTCCTTCAGATGCAGATGTTCACAATAACTTAATTATCGGACCTGCGGGAAAAATGGTAAATGGAGCGCCGCAGGAAGGGATCCTACCTTCTGATAATCAAGTACAGCAATTAAACAATCAATCCTACGTACGATTCGTTAATGCCACTACCAGTTTCGGTTCTATTAATACAGTCAATCCTCAATTTAGTAACTATTTTGGTTTAGCTTCTGGTAGCCCTGCTATTAATGCGGGTACAACCAGCAATGCGGCCAGTGTTGATCTGGAGTACAAATCTCGGCCAATCGGCTCTGGGATAGATATTGGTGCTTTTGAGTCAGGCGCTTCTACTACAGATACACAAGCTCCCAGTACTCCAACCAATTTATCAGCTTCAGCCATCACTACTACTAGTTTTACGTTGGCTTGGACTGCATCTACAGATAATGTTGGCGTTAGCAGTTACGAAATATTCCGGAATGGAACATCTATTGGTACCTCTACCACTACCAGTTTTTCTGTTACAGGATTAACAGCTAATACAACCTATTCCATGACTGTTAAGGCTAAAGATGCAGCAAACAATGTATCTGCTGCTAGTACTGCTTTGTCTGTAAAAACAGCGACTGCTTCTGATACTCAGTTGCCCAGCACACCAACCAATCTGGCTTCACCAAGTAAAACACAAACAAGTGTTAACCTTACCTGGACAGCTTCCACTGATAACGTAGGAGTTACTGGCTACAATATTTACAGGGGTACTACACTTGCGGGTAGTTCTACTACCAACTCGTTTACTGTTACTGGTCTAACCGCCAATACTGCCTATAGCTTTACTGTCAGAGCCAAAGATGCAGCTGGAAATCTTTCTGCTGCAAGTAGTGCCTTATCTGTCACTACATTACCTTCTTCGGACACACAAGCGCCAAGTGTACCAACCAACTTAGCTGCTTCAGCCATCACTACTACTAGTTTTACGTTGGCTTGGACTGCATCTACAGATAATGTTGGCGTTAGCAGTTACGAAATATTCCGGAATGGAACATCTATTGGTACCTCTACCACTACCAGTTTTTCTGTTACAGGATTAACAGCTAATACAACCTATTCCATGACTGTTAAGGCTAAAGATGCAGCAAACAATGTATCTGCTGCTAGTACTGCTTTGTCTGTAAAAACAAGTACTACATCAACTGCTGGCACAGGTCTAAAAGGAGAGTTTTTCACTCAGTTTGGTTATGGTGTAAGTCCTGCCCGTACAGCTATTGCAGGAAAAACACCTTTATTCTCCTTTACAGCTACCAATATTGATTATCCCTCAGGTGCAACTACTTCCAACTCAGCCAACTGGAATGTATGGTTGGGAAGTGATGGATCTGGAGCACCATCAGAGGCAATCGAATCATCTACTCTCCGTTTGAGTGGGTATATTCAAATCAAAGCTGAGCATGATATACAATCTGGTAATTCTACTATTGAAGTCGATTTTGCTGTTAGCTCTCAAGGCTTTATGGCTTTGACAGTGAATAATACACAAGTATTGATCAATGAAGAAAACTGGTCATTTGGCACGCGAAGTGCACGGGTAAGTTTCCCTTCTGCAGGGTATTATTCAATAGAGTTACTTCATAGTACTGGTTTTGATGCTAGTGGAGTAGAATTATACAGCAGCATTGCAGGTACGTCCAATCCTGGACATGGAAGTGGACTGGCAACCTACATTATTCCTAAAACAGTATTGTTCCCACAAAGTCCGGGAGCAAGGATATCTGCTGAAACACCAGTCGTAAATACAGAATTGAGTATTTATCCGAATCCGGTTTCATACAATCAGTCTGTTTTACTTTTATCAGATAGGTTTAAAGATAAGAAAACCCAGATTTATGTACAAGACATGACTGGTCGTACTTTTCTTCAACAAACACACATATTTGGGGAAAATTCATTGCCATTGTCTTTACGTTCACTTCCAGCAGGATTGTATGTAATTCTGATTACGGACGGGAAAAATACCCAGCAAGGAAAACTGGTTATATATTAATAGAAATCTTTAGATCTGAGCAGCCTTACTTAGTCTATCTAAGTAAGGCTGCTTTTTTTATGTAGTCAGAGTTAAGAACGTAAGTATGAGAATAATGTAATTTCTGCTATCAACAAAATAGGGAAAAACAAACCTCATAAATCAAGGAACAAGCAGATGGCATCAATTTTTACTCCAACATGGAGAATAAATATCTCATATATAAGAGTTGCTAAGTAATAATCTGGCTTACCTGTACATATATAGGTTTGTCAGATAGCAATCTAGTAGTAACCATTCAATCTGTGATACTAACCTGTAAGTCTGTTTTGATGAAACTATCTGATTTGAAAAAATGTATTTCTGCTCCAAAGCTATATACTCAAACTGCGGATTTTACCAGCTTGTTTTCTATGACATTGGAACAGTTAAAGAATTCTATACTACGAAATAATTTGTTCGGAACTTCTTTCCTGATGTTTCTTATCGTATCATTTGTTTGCTTTAGTCCAGCTGCTGCACAGATACCAGGAACCGGATCAGATACTGCCGGTATCTTGAAAGTACAGCCACAATGGGAAGAAGACTCTTTGGGTAGGCGCAATCCTCGGGGTACGGTTTCTGGATTTCTGGAAGCGGTTGGAGAGCAAAATTACATTCGGGCTTCGCGCTACCTGAAAATAGACAATGCCATTCTCGGGTTATCCAGCGATAAAACATTAACTACCAGAACACATACTAAAAAGAAACCGAGCCGTACGATATCCAAAGATGCTACACTTCCTACTACTATTGACAGTGTTGAATTAGCACAGAGGCTACAGCGTATATTGGATGAAAATGGAAGCCTTCTACCTTACTCGTGGATCAGTGATGAATATGGCGGTTCACTTACGGATAACCTGGCACCCAATCTGGAACGGGTAGGAAAGGCTAACGTTGCAGGAAAAACCTTTGATCTGCTCCTTGAAAAAGACCAGGGTCCGGATGGTGCTCCGATTTGGTTGCTTTCTACTCAAACCATTGCCCAGATTCTGCTTACCTATCAACCCGAACAGGCCTCTCCACTGATCGATAAATGGTTGCCTGCTTACCTGAAAGAACATACTCTGGCCGCAGTTCCGATTGGTTATTGGCTGGCTCTGCTGGTATTGGCAGTAATGGCTTATCTATTAGCATGGCTGTTAACAAAATTTATTATCTATCTCCTGCCTTTTTTCTGGTCTCAAGCCAGACAGGAGCCCACAACGGGTGTAATCAAAGCTCTTGAATTGCCACTCCGTATCCTGATTGCGGTCTGGTTTTTTGGCGGACTCATAAAGATGGCAGATATTTCCATTATTATCCGTCAACGCCTTGGTGAAATTACTGCAGTTATCGGAATGGTTGCTGTAATACTGCTGTTATGGCGGGTTACTATTGTCTTCACTCAATTCAGCGAAAGGCGTATTGCCCGTCGTGGCAATATGGCTGCGGTTTCTGCCGTATTGTTTCTGAGTCGCGTAGCCAAAACGGCTATAGTGGCGTTTGGTTTGATCGCTGTACTGTATACTCTCGGTTTTGATGTGACAACCGGATTGGCTGCTCTTGGTATTGGAGGTATTGCCTTGGCTTTGGGTGCACAAAAAACAGTAGAGAACTTTGTAGGAAGTGTAGCACTGATTGTAGACCAGCCTATTCGTGTTGGTGATTTTTGTAAAGTAGGAGAAACTGTAGGTACCGTTGAGCAGATCGGAATGCGATCAACCCGTATCCGAACACTGGACCGCACGATTGTAACTATCCCCAATGGAGAATTTGCTTCACTCAGAATTGAGAATTATGCACATCGGGACCGATTCTGGTTTCATCCGATAATAGCCCTGCATTTCCAAACAACACCCGATCAGATCCGGTATATACTCACAGAGCTGGATGCAGTCTTGAAGGCTTATCCTACTATTGATAAAGATTCAGCACGAATTCGCTTTGTTGGTATTGGATCACAGGCACTAAACCTGGAGGTTTTTGCGTATATACTGGCCACAGATTACAATGCCTTTCTTACTGATCAGGAAAGTTTGCTGTTGCAGATCATTGATACTGTTAAAGCAAGTGGCAGTAGCCTTGCCTTTCCCACTCAGGCTTTGTATGTCAATAGTGCTGGTAGTGAGGAAAATATTGCAGGAGAATTTAGTGGTGATGATCTTACCAAAGAGAATAGTCACAAGACCATTACTCAGGTAGAACGTATGACCAAGGCTAGGGCTAGTACGCATCCCAACAGCAAAGATACCGGGATAGTCTACAGTAAATCTGGAAGCAATAAAATAGACGGCAACAAGCCGGGTAGTGACAAAAAAACGCACTAAACAGCTGCGGGCCGGATTCAGGTGTAAAACTATGTAACAGTTTTTTTGTTGTCAGTACTATTCCGTACCATTGTTACTTTCCCTCAGGTAAGCACAGTTTTAATATAACGTATGGCTACAGGGATCTCTGTATATGGGTGGGTCTTTTCTATGTGCACTTTGATTTTACCATCCTGAATTAGTAGTGCCAGTTTTTCCAGATCTTCTAATTTAGCTTCGGCTGTAAACTGAGTGAGAAGAAATTTGTTGATTTTTGTTTTCAGAAGTACCGAAACTATGTGATCTACTGTTGTAAAACCGACCAGGGCACCTCTGTCTCCCATACGTTGGTAGTCTTTGGAAGATAAACTACCATGTGTCCAGTGAAACACTCATTAGAATTTTCAGATTCTATTCATCAGACGTAAGATAACAGAGGAGGCGCCCATAAAAATAGCCTGTTTCATTTTTCTGAGTTTACTATCTATAACGAATAGGTAGTCGTTATTGTCTGATTAAGTATATCTATATATTCACCCGATGAAGAGGCTTGTTTTGCCTGACCTATTAGTTTGACCAATAAGTTTTTTTTCCATTCGTACTCTTCTGCCTGATACAAAACTACCAGTGTGAGAAGGATCTGATCTTTCACAATTTGCCCTAGTCTGCCAATTTTTTGTGGATTTTCTCCATTCTGCTCCGCTTCTATCAAATCAATCATTTGGCTGGCATTAACTATTGGGTTCTCATTAAAGGAAAACTGCTGTATATTGTTATTCAAAACCCAGTTGATAAAGGCTTCATAAAGCTGGCCATAGGTTTGGTAAGAACTCATTTCATATCCATTTATAATCTTATATCTGAGGTAGGTTATATTCTATAAAAATGACTAGCCTACATGGTATTGGGCAGGTTATCTTTTACCTTTTCCAATAACATGTAGGGATAGTCTCATATTCTGAAACTGTTTTAGATGCTAATATCTCTTGCAGTACTGTCAGTAAGACCTATCTGCTAATAGTTTACTGTGCCAAATAGTAGAAAGCTTTTACTATTTGTTGGCCGATGCTCTGGCAGGAACTGCCTGAGTAACTTTTCCAGGCTGAAGGTCTTTTTCTGTAAAAGAAAGTACATTTTTCGCTCTTTTATCTGCTGGATCTATGGCCAGCATTTTATTCGCATACTCATGGGCTTTTGCCAGGTCTTTATACTTTTTCAGATTCAGGATAGCCATATAAAAATATCCGTTGGCGACTTCCCGGTTATACTTGGTTTTGTCAGATTGCCTTTCGACCAGTTCAAATAATGTTGTATAATCCGATTCTGCTGTCCCCAAAGTTCCATCATTATCCTGCTTGGCCCGTGTTTTAGCCCGCCACTGATAACCTATTATCTGTTTGGTAGAATCCAGCTGCTCAATCATAGAAGTAAACGATGAATCAGCTCCATCAAGGTCTGCTGTAAAATAGTCGGCAAGTCCAAGCAGATAATAATCGTTGGCATTTGCCTTTTTACCTGCCAGACGAATATACTTTTGCAAAACCTGTGCGGATTTGTCATAGGATTTGCTGTCAAAGAACTTTTGTGCCACATCTCGTAACCCTTCCAAACGATTTGAGTCCAGTTCTGCTCCCTTTACTATATTTTCGATGGCTTTGGTTGTATCTGCCCCAGTACATATCTGCAATTTTCCCAGATACTCATAGTCCGTCCCTAGTACAGCTTCTGGTTTTGCCAGTGTAAAGTATTTATTGATAAACTCCAGACCCTTCGGACATTGGTTGGTTTCATAATAAGCATATCCCATCAGTCGATTATACAAGGCACTGTTGTTATATTGTCCTTGTAAAGTACCCAGAATATCGAGTGACTCTTTGTATTTACCTACCAGAATCAGAAAACCTGCATATCGAAACTGATTGGCAGGGCTTTGATCTGCCAGAGAAATATACTTCTCCATATTTTCCAGAGCTTTGGGATACTGTCTGGCCAGATAGTACAAATCGGCCAGCTTACGATAGGCCGGAGCATAATTGGTATCACCCGTAATAGCTTCATTGTATTTGTCACGGGCTGCATTCAGGTTCTTACTTCTGACAAACAAGTCTCCCAATTTGATGTGGGTTTTTAGAAGCTTTGGGTTCAACGCTAACGCTTTGTCATAGTTATTAGCAGCTGTAGTGCCATCCAGTTTCAACAAAGCTGCATCACCGAGTACTACATACGCATCAGCTAGTTTGTCATTTAATTTGAGTGCTTCCTGTGCATGTGTCACTGCCTCAACGGGATCTGTGTTGCCTTCATGCATCAGATAGGCTTCTCCTATCCGATAAAACACATCTGCTTTTTTTGCCTTGTTTTTCGTAATAGATTTGGCTTTTTCAAAAGCGGCTTTGGCTTCTGCTTTTTTTCCCTGCTTCAGCAACAGTGAACCTATCCCTACGTGGTTGATCCCATTTTTTTCGTCAGCAGCTATGCCTTTTTCAAACTGCATTTTGGCTGAATCCAGTTCATCTACCTGCATATAATAATAGCCAAGGTAAAAGTAATTTTCGCCTCCAGGCTTGTCTTTAACCAAAGTCTTAAACACTTTGCCTGCACTGGCATATTTTTCCAGTTCCAGATTGTTTATCCCTTCCTCAATTGTCTGAGCCGTTACCTTTTCTCCCAAAAGCATCAGAAAGAACATTCCGACAAACAAAAGAACGATTTTACGCATGATATGAATGATTTAGTTGAATGAATAGAATAAGCTAAGTTTAATCGTTGTTTTAAGAACTAGTGAGGATTGCTGCTGATTATCTCTACCTTATCTTTCCAGAAGGTAGCTGGTTTTGATTTTCTTATGCAGGTAGTTTTTAAATCCTGGAAACATCTTGTCAGACAGTAGCTGACACAAATTTTTTATTTGTGCCTTTTATGGAATGGAAACTTATCCAGGCGGTAAATCAGACTATCTTTACGACGAATGAGGCTATCCTTTTTTTCATGTTCCTGCTGACATTCTATTAACTGATTCTCTATCTGTCCTGCCTCCATATACTCATAGGAATTCTGAGACTCCTGCATGTGTTCCCCCAGTTCATATTTTAACTGAAAGTCGTTTTTTATATTCCACATGTATAGGTTTGTGACTAGTGAAAGCAAAAGCAAACCTGTCAGTAAATACAACAAGAATGGATTTTGTCCATAGCCTGGCATTTTATTAGACGATTGCATAAAGAATTTTTGGGTGTCTTACGAATCCTTTCTATAGTAAAAAAAGGATGTAAACATTAAAATCAGATTAAAAGAATATTAGAAAAAGATTAGAGAGGTTGTTAAACAGGGAAAGATGTTACCTTAGAGAGAGTTGTCAGAAAATGGGGCAGCAGGTATTTCCACCGTAACAATGGTACCTTCATCAGAATTTGAATCTATTGAAATCGTTCCTTTAAAGAGATCAATAATTTTTTTGGTGACAGCCAGTCCTATGCCAAAGCCTGGGAAGTTACGGCTATTAGTGGCACGGTATAGAGGAAGAAATACCTTATCAACCTGCTCTTTTTCAATTCCTATGCCTTGATCTGTAACTGTTACCAGAAAAGTAGAATTGTCTTTCTTTTCAAGAGTAAGGCCAACAGCTTGTGTTGAATATTTGCACGCATTATCAAGGATATTCACAAAAGCAGTACGAAGCAACTGCATGTTAGCTTCCACTAAAAAAGGCTCACTATCTGCAGGTATGGATTCAGGAAAAGAAATAATAATCTCTCTTGTTTTGTATTTTGAGTAAATAAGAGATAATGCATCCAGTATACATTCGTCAAGCCGAATAGGAGTTAGTGAAGAAAAGGTTGCATCTGCTTTAGTAAGAGAAAGAAGTCCATTGGTTAGCTCAATGATATTGTTGAGCTCTTCGATGGCGGAAGCCATACTAGTCTTAGCTACAGTTAATTCCTTGTCATAGATGAGTGAAGTCTCCAGTGTTCCGAGCGCATTGGTCAGTGGAGTACGTAGCTCATGAGAAGCATGGGAAACAAAGCTTCGTTGTGATTCAAATGCCTGCTGTACGCGATCCAGCATGCGATTAAAAGTGATAGCCAGTTTGGCAATTTCATCTTCCCCATTTCCTTCATTGACCCGAAGATCCAGTCGGGAAGCCGTAATGCTATCAACCTGTTGCACTACATCTGATATGGGAGCCAGTGACTCTGAGGCAAAATACCAGCCGGCAAATATAATAAATACCAATACAACCAGATTACCCAAAAGCAGAATCATTGCCATATTTTCCAGCTTGGAAAAGCCAGACTGATCATACCCGGATGCAAAAACAAAGTAGTATTTCTCGTTGTAGGTATAAACAATTCCTGCCAGTTCGAATCTGTCTGAGGTATAGGTAAAGGGAAAGTCTGGCTTTAGTTTATCAATAAAGAATGCATGTGATTGTGCATGCAAACTATCACCATTGGTAAAGATTAATTTTTTATCAGATGAAAAGATACTGATTCTTTCATCTGATAGGGTACTTAGATCACCTTTTGCCAGCAGGTGCTTCTCATTAATTGACAGGAGATTTCGTTTGATGAGTAAGCGGGCTGCCAAACGTGCTTTACCCTGTAACCGACTGTAGAATTCCTGCTGCCGATAAACAGAATTAAAATAATAGATAAAGATGGAAAAGAAAAGCTGGATACCTACAACCAGAACGGTAAAGCGCAAAGTGAGTTTGTTCCGTATCAGCATCTACTGTTCGTTCATAAATAAAGTTGGCATATATTCCTGCTCTGGGATTATTCAATACGCATGACATATCCCATTCCTACTACTGTATGAATCAGTTTGGGTGTAAAGCCTTTGTCGATTTTCCTTCTCAGATAGGATACATATACATCTATAATATTGGTATTGGTATCAAAGTTTACATCCCATACCTGTTCGCTGATTGTAACACGGGAAATGACTTTGCCTTTGTTACGGATAAAATACTCCAGTAGCGCATATTCCCGTGTAGTAAGATCTATTCTTTTTCCACTTCGGGTTGCAGATTTTGAGAGAAGATCCAGTTCCAGATCTGCAATCTTGAGTACATGGTTGTCATTTACATAGTTTGCACTTCGTTTAATGAGTGCTCTAACTCTAACAAGCAGTTCATTAAATGCAAAGGGCTTAACCAGATAATCATCTGCACCTGTATCGAACCCTGTTATTTTATCATTGATACTATCCAGCGCTGTCAACATCAAAATTGGGATTTGTATATTTTGTTTGCGGATAATAGCACACAGTTCAAATCCATTGATGTAGGGTAAATTGATATCAAGGATAATCAGATTATACTCATTGTATTCAAAATACGATTTGCCCATGCGTCCATCATAGGCAATATCAATCTGATAGCCTTCGTTTTCAAAGCCTTTTTTTATAAAAGACGCCAATTTGGGTTCATCTTCTACAAGTAGTATCCGCATATACCTTTGTTGTTGTCATAAGAAAGAGAAAACAAATTGTACTGAACTCAAATTAATGCCAGATCAGAAACGCAGCTAAATGGCAAATATATCCACTTCATAAGAGAATAACGATCTTGATTGTTTTTTCCGTCTTTACAAAGGAAACAAAACATTTTTATCCGTATAGTCTTTCTTTTATTAAATGTTGATCTGATCACCGTCTTTGATATCCTCTCCCGGATTGACAAGAATCCTGTCATTAGGGGCCAGATTGCCGAATACCTCAATCTGGCTGCCTGCCTTATTGCCTTCCTGTATATGTAAAATGTGTGCTTTTTGATCTTCTACACGTATAATATATTTTCCCCCTGTCGAGGTAACAATGGCAGAAGAAGGAACCATAAACGCTCCCGGCGTTCCTTGTGCCGTTAACGTAATTTCAGCAAACATACCCGGCTTGAATTGCTGGCCAATGTTGTCTACATCGATCTCAACGGTTTCTGACCGAAATCGCTGATTCAGGCTACCAGACGTACGGGCGACTTTGCCTTTGAATGCACGCCCTGGCAAGGCATTGACATAGTACATCACAAGATCTCCAGGCCTGATCTGTGCGCTGTATGTTTCCGGAACATCTACTACCAGACGAAGTTTGGTTTGTTGTTGCAAAACCAGCATCGCACCATCGGCTCCTTCTCCCGGCCCTACCAGAGTACCCGGATGCACGTTACGTTGTGTAATCACTCCATCAAAAGGCGCTCTTACTATCAGATAGGATTTTATTTTTTCAAGAGAACGAAGGTTGGCGCGTTCTCCCACAACGGCAGCACTATCCGAGATCATACGCGAATAGGCAAGCTTTAAATCCAGCGCTGCTACTGATCCTGCCAGCTGGTTACTGTTTACCATTCGCTGATAATTATCTTTGCTGCCTACAAATACAGCTTCAGCCTGCATCAGTTTGGAACGGGCTGCTACCAGTTGTTCTTCTGTTTCAGGGGCTTCGATAGTAAGCAGAACCTGATTACGACGCACGGCAGATCCACGATCTACCAGGACTTTTTCTACAAACCCCGAAACCTTAGCATACATACTCACTTCCTGAAAAGGTTTAAACTCAGCTGGCAGGTGGATTTCCTGAGCAATCCCTTTTTGTTCAACAGAGGTAAGATGAAACGTACGGATAGCTTTTTTTTCTTCCGTTTTTTTCTCCTGTTCTTTTGACTGACAGGCTCCAAGGGCTACTAAGCCCAGTGTGTATATATATACCAGCATTTTATCGGTTCTCATATGCTTAGCATTTATCTCTTTTAAATGAATCAATTACTATTTATCAACATTCAGTATATAGGTGTCAGTGTCCATTAACGCCAAGGTTATTTACACTTGATTTGTGATTTACCAGAGCAGTTTGGTGGAGAATGGCAACATCTGCAGGCAGATCTGCTGGCTCTGGGAGTAGTGACGCCCCTTTTAGTGACGCCCGCTCCTGAAGCCAGGTATACACTAAAGGAACAATATACAACGCAGCCAGTGTAGAGGCGATTAATCCGCCGATGACAGCCCTTCCCAAGGGGGCGGTTTGCTCTCCAGCTTCTCCTAATCCACTTGCCATCGGAATCATGCCGGCTGTCATTGCCAGACTCGTCATCAGTACAGGGCGCAGGCGAGCAGAAACGCTTGCTTTGGCAGCTTCTCTCGCGGGATGAAGGCCAAGCCGGAAGTTTTCGGCATTAGTTACAATCAGAATGGCATTCGCCACCGAAATCCCTACAGACATAATCATACCCATATACGATTGAAGATTTAAGGTATCTCCTGTGAGTAACAGAAGACCCACAGACCCTGCAATAACAGCAGGAACAGACGTCAACACAGCCAGTGAGAGTCTGAAAGACTGAAAATTAGCTGCCAGTAACAAAAAGATAACAACAACCGCCATTCCAAGGCCAGTTTGAAGACTGGTTAGGGTTTCTACCAGCAAAGAGGACATTCCTTTGATCTCAGTGAGTAAGCCTTTGGGTGGTGCACCTAATGCGTCGATGGCTTCTTCTACCTGGTTTGTGGCCGTTGCCAGATCGGTATGATGGACATTGGCACTTACCGTTACATACCGGCGTGGCCCTATGCGGGAATATTCACCAGGCACTGTATCTACTGCAAACTCAGCTACATCAGATAAGACCGGACGCATTTGTCCGCTTACTAGTGGAATTTCACGCAACTGACTCAGATTTCGCATGGCAAACTCCGGCACTTGTACCTGAATTTGATAGGTATAGGCGGCGGATTCATCTAGCCATTGATTTTTGGAAATGTAGCGGCTTGAAGAAGTTGCCGTAGTAATAGAGCGTGTAATCTCATCCAGTTTTAGTCCCATCTGAGAAAGCTTGATTCTGTCAAGTGAAATAGAGATTACAGGAAACTTAAGCGGTTGAGTGATCCGTACATCCCGCAAGGAAGAAATCTTTTGCAAAGCGATTACAAGTTCGTTTGCATAAGTTTCAATCTGATCCATATTTCGTCCGGCTACCTGTACCTCAATAGGCGTATAGGCTCCCTGACTCATGAGTTTGTCAGTCAGATCGGCAGGTTCAAAAGAGATTCGTAGCTGAGGCATCTGCTGACTGGTTTTCTGGCGAATCTTTTCCTTCAGGTCATCGAGATTCGTATGGTAGCCTTCTGTGAGGGATACTTTGATGACTGCATCATGGGAACCACTCGTTGAAATATACAGGTTTGTGGTAGCGTAGTTGGTAGGGACTACCCCTACATAGGCAGAAGTGATGGCTACATTCTGATCTGTAAGCTCATCCAAAATGGTAAGAAACTCGCGTACACTTTGTTCGGTGCGCTCCAGCCGGGTTCCATCTGGCATTTGCATCCGTATCACCAGCTGACCTGAATTTACTTTTGGCATCAAATCTTTTCCAATCAGAAGGAACCCTGTAGCTGCCAGTCCAAAGGCAAAAAGAACATACACAATCACAATACTTTTTTTATATCCAAGCAGCCATTCTACCTGTCTGAGAAATACTTGCCGGAATCGTTCAAAGCCAGTTACTTTCGTTGTTTGATAAACCTGTTGTTTTGAGTTTTCTTCTGTGTGTATCGTTACCTCGTCAGATACTATTGGAGGAGTTGAATGGTTGTCATGTGGTTCGTCCTTTATCCACCAGTTGGTCAGTATGGGTACCAGGCTCTGTGCCAGAAAGTAGGCGGCAGTCATGGCAAAACCAATAGAAAGAGACAAGGGTAGAAACATAGCTCTGGGTACTCCGGACATAATCAAGGCTGGAGAGAATACAGCCAGGATACAAAGCAAAATCAGCAACAATGGCAGTGCTATTTCCTGACATGCTTCCAGTACTGCCTGTTTCTTGGGCTTGCCCTGCTCCAGATGCTGGTGGATATTCTCAATGGTTACTGTTGCCATATCTACCAGTATACCGATGGAAAGAGCAAGACCAGAAAGTGTCATCAGATTCAGAGTCTGACCAGAAAGCAGCAGGCAAAGAATGGCGACGAAGACAGAGACTGGAATGGTAATGATTACGATCATGGAACTACGCAAATCACCCAAAAACAACAGTACCATCAGTCCAGTAAACAAGGCACCGATTCCCCCCTCTATTAATAGACTTTTGACAGCATTGATCACAAAAACAGACTGGTCAAACTCATAGTTTACTTCAATATCATCCGGTAACAGGCTGCGCATTTCCGGTAATTTGGCTTTTAGTGCACTTACAACAGACCAGGTAGAGGCATCGGGTGTTTTTACAACCGGAATATAGGAAGATCGTTTTCCGTTTACCAGGGCATATCCTGCAGTGATATCGGAAGCATCCTGAACCGTGGCAATATCTTTAAGAAAGATCATATTCCGTCCACTGGTCACGACAGGAATCTGGTTAAAATCCTCTACCTCTTTTTCCAGCGAATTTAAGGTAGTTACATACATGGTATTCTCAATCCGGATATTGCCCGATGGAGTCATAGTATTGTTTCTGGCCAAGGCATCTATTACTTCATCTGGAGAAATGCTTAGACTCCGAATTTTCTCCGGATCAAGGTTCACAACAATGGTTCTGGAGTTGGTGCCGATAGGGGGTGGGGCTGACAATCCAGGCACAGTAGAAAACAACGGACGGATACGGGTTACAGCCAACTCATGTATTTCCTGTAAAGATCGGGTTTTACTACTAAAGATTATATCGCCTACAGGAAGAGACGAGGCATCGTATCGCACCACCTGAGGTGGCAAGGCTCCTGCAGGAAAAAATTTCATAGCCCTGTTTACTTGAATAGCTACTTCAGCGGCTGCCTGAGCCATATCTGTATCTTCATAGAAGCTAAGCTTAAGAATGGTCAATCCCTGTACACTCCGGCTCTGAATACCTTTGATTCCGGAAACATACAGGAACTGATCCTGCATACGTGTAGCAAAGAAGCCTTCCATCTGCTGAGCAGACATACCCCCATACGGCTCAATAACATAGATGGTAGGCAGATTAAGTCTTGGAAAAATATCAATTGGAATCCGAAGTGCCGATAAAACAGAAAACAGAAGTAACCCGGATAGAATCACAATCAGTGAAACAGGCCTTTTCAGAGAAGTTGTCAGTAAGGACATAATGTCTTTGTGTAAATATCAAGGTTGGAATAAGCGTAAAAAGGAATCTATGTCATTTGTAGCTAGTGCTTTTCTAAGTACCTGGCGAGTGGTACGATCCCGAAGTTCTTCATACTCTTTTTCTGTCTGGTAGACCATCTGAAGCGAGCTGGTTAAACCAATGATAGTTTCCAACCCATTGTTGTATAAGTTAAGTCGTTGATTGTATACATCCTGTCCGGCACGGATCAGACGTGGAATCTGATTAAGTTGTCCTTGGAGTGCAGTTAATGAGGCATCAGTTGTCATCAGTTCGTTTTCCAGTTGCATTCTGGAAAGCGTCAGCTCCTGGCGGGCTTGTTCCAGATGGTATTGCTGTACCGAGCGTTTTCGATGCATGCGCTCAATATCAATCAGATCAAAGCTGGCAACAGCACCAAGCAGAAAGTTTTGTCTCTGAAACCCGAGTCCATTGGCAAGTGGTCCAAATGTGCTTTCGGTTGTTATGCTCGATCCCCTCATCCAGACAGCTCCCAAGAGTGAAAACTTAGGCATAATCTCTTTCTGAAGGAAAGTGTTTCTAGCCAGTTGTAGATCAATATTTCGTTGATAGGGAAGTAAAGACGGATGGTCGGCAGGAAGTACGCCTGTGGTAGATATATTTTGCAATCTACTTGTATTGAGAGTTGTATCTGCCTGCCAGGTATTTGGCGTCAGTCCGCAGAGCATGGAAAGATATAAGTAAGATTGCTGATATTGCTCCTGCAAACGGAGAAAATTTAGGTTTGCCTTTGTGAGTTCGGCAATAGCCAGTGAACTATCTAGACTGGGCTTTAATCCGGTTCTGACCAGGTTCTCAATGACCTGACTGATTTTTTGAGCTCTGGTCATATTCTGCTGTTCAATCAATGCCAGCCGCTGATATTTAAGCAGATTCAGGTAGGCTTCAATGACCGTTTTCTGTAATAGAAACTCCTCCTTTTGTAGAGATGCAACTGCTCCCTGCCATTCGGCTTTGGCTACGTTTTGCTCAGCCTGAAAACCTCCGAAATTAAATATCTTCCATTCGGCAAAGGCTACTGCAATATTGCCTGTTGCTACTTCACCTGTAGCCTCTGTCTGATTTCGACCCGAAGTAGATACATTGACACCTGGTGAAAAGTAAGAACCCTGTCGGCTATTGGCAGTACCTAGAGTCAGCTCTTCCTGTAGTCTCAGAGTAGGAAGTTGGTTTGCCTTTACTTGTTTGATATAGGCCTGGCTGGCTTGTGTTCTGGCAGATTGTATTGCCATAGCGGGATAACTGGCACGGGCTTTTGAAAGCAATTGTGGCAGTGTTATAACATCTGTTGAAGATTGACCTTTTATGCTCACTGATTTGAAAGCGAGTAAGAGGCAGAAAATAGTCGTGTGCAAGATTGTATTCCTGAGAAGAGCACGACAGATTAGATAATTCATAGGTACTTTGTTCTTGGACTACTAAATAGGAAGGAATATGTGTACAGGTCAGGATCTACTTAGGGTTGTATAGTAAAACTTATATGGTACAAGGCTGCAATCCGAGGTGGACCGCCAGTATAGGCTTCATCACTTAGCCAAGAGTTTCCTTTTGGTGACTGGAGCAATCTGAGAAAACGTGGGTTATCTGCATACACCTGTTGCAGATAACGACGATTCAAATAATAAATATCCGAAGATGCTGTCCGACTGAAGAAGTATAGATAATAGGTTGACTCACCTATTACCTGTTGTTTGTAAACATATATTCCATTATGATAGATACACTCATAGGAATCATTTTTGAAAAAGCGCCAATCTTTTCCGTCACTGTGAAAACCCCAAAACTGGCCAGCAGTAAAAGAAAACAGTGTGTCTGGATTTTTCAGACGAAATCTCTGACTAAAGACCTGCTTATGTATCCAGTTACTTTTTTTCTCGGGAAAAGAAAATGCTAAACGATGTGATTCAAAATCAGAAGCGTTTCGATAAATTCCATTAATGGTACTTTGGTTAACTCTACATTTGGAAATCTGACCAAAGCTTTCTCCGTAAAAACATCCCAGGGCACAAAAGAAAAGTAATAGCAGACCAAGTAAAAACATTCCGGCAAAACATAAAGAGCCAATGCAATAAGCTTTGATAAGCTTGTAGATTACTTTCGTACCTGTTGAATTGCCAGATAGTGTAACCTCCTTTTTCCGATATCTTTCTGGTTTTGTCCTCTCTACAGGAGAGAAATAAAAAGCAGATAAAGGAAATAAACCTTTATGGCAGCTATACGTAATCCAAAATGTAATAACAAGTAGCATCTTTCAAACTTTTCATTACCAAGAAAGGATGCCAACATTAAAACGAGATTAGAAGGAGATTAGAAAAAAATTAGAGATGGATATGGACGTTGTCCAAATGATCAGATATACCGCAATTTCCTGGAAACAATCTACAATCGGTACTAACTACAGAGGCCAATACGGGTAACTGATTTATAGGAAATAATCATGAGAAGTTAACAGCTATCACACAAACTTCTGCCTTTCAGGTAATTAATTTAACCTTTCAGCCAGATTGTGTTGAGAATCTGAGAGTAAATCAATTTCTTTCTTTACCAACAGGACCAAAGTTTTTTTTTGATTGTCTATCCGATTTACTACAACTACCATGGCAATAACTTTTTCAAGAAAACTTCTGTGGACAGGGTTCCTTTTACTTCTCTCTATTGCCGGTAAGATACTGGCTCAGACAGGCGTGAAACTAAGTAAGCCCAGAGTATTTGTCCAGCTTGATAGCACCTGTATGACTCCTGATGCTATGGCATTTGATGAATCAGGTAATTTTTATCTCTCTGTTACCAATGCTACTACCTATGATCGGTTTGGGGCCAAAATTATAAAGCTTAATCCGGAAGGGAAAATACTGAACACCTGGACTTCGCTGCCTAAAAATCCTCTCACAGGTAAAGTACACCCAATGGGTATGGCTATCGGGTCAGACGGTTATTTATACATTGCAGACAATCAAAACTTTGCTTCTGGAAAACAGGCATCCAGAGTACTTCGTGCCAGGCTTGAAAAGGGTGCCATCCAAAAAATTGAAACGGTTGTATCCGGATTGCAGGTTGCCAATGGCCTAAGATTCTATAACGGATATATTTATATTACGGATGCCTGGACGGATCACGCCCGAAAAAGTGGAGTTTATCGCTTCCCCATTAGTGAGCTTGCCAAACAACCTATACTACTCAATCCACAGAATAGAGCCCGTTATCTGGTTTATGAAATGCAGCTCGATGACGCTACTACCGATGGAGTAGGAGTAGATGGGATGGATTTTGATCAGAATGGAGATCTGTATGTAGGAAATTTCAGTGATGGCAAATTAATCAAAATTAGTTTTGACAAAAACTCTCAGATGCCTGCTATTACACCTATTCTCAAACAAGCTGATCTGGTAGGATGTGATGGTATTTTCTTTGACAAAAAATCAAATTCGTTGCTGATTGCTAATTTTCTGGAAAATAGCATTCTACAGTATAGTTTGACCGAGAAGAAGTTGGTGATGTTATGGTCAAATAAAGATGCTGCTTGTGGGGCAGAACTGGATTGTCCCTGTGATTTGGCTGTGATAGGGAATCAGTTGGTGGTAGTCAATTTTGATACCTATACTACCAATGCCAATAAGACCATAGATAACTGCAATACATTATCTGTTTTTGAGCTATTCAGATAAGATATTTTTTATATCCTGTTTCGTTTTTTAGAATACAAATACATGAGTGACCCCAAATTTGGGATGTGAGTAAAACCCGAGCTTATGTTTTTGAGATGTATAGGCTCGGGTTAATTTTTGAAAAATCTCTCTTCCTGCGTTTGTTTATTGTCTCAATCATCACTCTTCTTGTAGACTCTTCATTTTTTGCTTGCCCAAAAAACACGGGACCCAATGAGAATTTGGTGAGCCAGATTTGTGTGTTTACAAAAAAGCAAATTCTGATGAAGCAGATGGTTAATGCTTCATCTACTATTATTTGCTATTCAGGTATTTATTTAGCTCATCTACACTACTTGAAAATGAAAATGCAGCATTCACCTTATAGTAATTTTGCTGATCATAGGTGAAGTCATACAGCCATTTTGCCAGTTTAAGCTTATCCTGTTCAAACGACATCAGATTCATCAATTCAATGTCCTGGGCAGTACTCAGAGAGCGGTTTTTCACAGCTTGCTGAATAATGGTAAGTTTTGTATCAGAAAAGCTTTGTTGCTGTACATTACTTTTTAAAACTTCAAACTCGGTATCAGTAAAGGCATTGGGTGCATAGGCATCCGAAGTATAACCAGGAAGTGGCTGAGGTACAGCACTGCTGGCAGACGATGAATACCCTCTGGGTCTTCCACTTTGTCTGACAGGAGGGACCGGACGGCTTTGTGCAACAGATGGATTCTTCTTTTCCAGAAAGGCATTGAATTCTCTTTCATGACTCGCTGTTGTCAGCACCTGGCCTACCATGAAATAATTATGTCTCTCACAACTATAGTCATATAAATACTTAGCCATTTCCAGACGGTGCTCTCCCACAGTGAGAAGGCGTAACAACTGGACTGACTGATCTATTGTCAGGTATCGTCCTTTAGCTGCTTGTCTGAGCGTAGACACTCGTACATCTTCCACAGGTTTGCTGCGTATCAGATTATACGTTTTCTTAAAATCAACCTCATTAAAACCATACAGAGAACACATACCAGATGGCAGAGCTACAGATTCAGAGGTATTGGATTCAGGAAACGTAGTGTTAGGCTTTCCTGAAGCCACAGGCTCATACCTTCCCGGTCTTGTGGGATTCGCTGGAGTATTGCGGCCCGGAGCAGGCTTATTATCCGATGAATTATTGGTTGATGTATTGTTACTAGCTCCACTTCCATTTACATTGCTTCCATTCATATTACCACCTGTAGTGACAATGGTTGTGTTATTGTTTACAAT
Source organism: Xanthocytophaga agilis (assembly GCF_030068605.1). Lineage (NCBI taxonomy): Bacteria > Pseudomonadati > Bacteroidota > Cytophagia > Cytophagales > Rhodocytophagaceae > Xanthocytophaga > Xanthocytophaga agilis. Next base: position 142,358 of record NZ_JASJOU010000017.1, on the reverse strand, counting down.
TGTTGTAGTATTGTTGACTACATTGGTGTTATTCGAATTGGTGTTTGTTGTTGTGTTGTTGGAATTCGTATTTGTTGTATGGGTTGTATTATTGGAGTTGGAATTACTTATAGAAGTATTCTGGTTGTTAACAGAGTTGGAAGTATTATTTGTACTAGTATTGTAGCTATCATTAATGTTTGTATTAGTCATTGATCCGGATACGGGATTAGATGGTTGACTTATGGGCGACACAACAGAACTGGCAATAGAAATAACATTGTTTTTCTGAATAGCCTCAAAGGGACTTGCTGAAATAGAAAAGAGTACATCGTTAAAGTCCTGGTCACTGCCCTGATCACGCCGAAGATCTTCAAATCCCAGAATCAGCTTGTTTCGCCCTTTGTCGTGTAACAAAACTGTATGTGGTTTATCTGTCGTGCTGGATTCCGGATTAAAGGCAGGATTGGAATACAGAATGTAATTACCACTTCCTACTCCATTTTCTTTCCATCCATCCGCTATCAGAAACCATCCTATACCTGTGTTAGCTTTAAAGTGTCCTATTTTTACCTTGCTTCCGATGGCTAATCCTCCTCCGCTTCCAGCGGTGGAAACATTGGGGAAAATAACGGTTTTGCCAATAATCTGATCAGCCGTTGCCGGAGGATTGTTCAGATCATAGGTGTAAAATCCCAGTACATTTCTGAATCCTGCCATCTCACCGACAAATGTGACCCAGACGTCTGCCTCTTTTGTCAGTTTGAGCTCTGTTTCAGATTGTACTGCGATATATTCCGGATGGAATTGGGGTACAGGTTTACTTTCTGGTAGTGCCACAGCAATATCCCTAAGTTGCAGGCTATCTATCACATCCTTCTGAGCTTCCAGATAGTTAGGTACTCCCTGACTGGAATAAGATCCCAGAAACTGAAACAATGCCTGGCCTGATGCACCATTCTGGGCAGACAAGCCTGCAGGCATAAGCAACAACGAAGAAACAAAGGCCAGTCGTTTGAATACTGGCAAATACCTGTAGGTACCCATACTATAGTGTTGGTTTAGATCGGTGTGACTGAGGTAAACGCTTTCAGAATCCAAACTGGCTAACTTACAAGAATCTGGATCTGAAAAGGTTCGTAATCAGTATAGTACAAAAGAAAGCATTTGTTGGGTTATGGATTTTTCTTTTTCTGCAGTTCTATTACATCTGTGTTGAGAATACCTATTCTCACGATTTTAGGATAAAAATAGTAGCCTTTCCAACCCTGTTTTGATCCATTTCTGTAAATAGGGTATCATATCTGATGAATAAATAGTATATTGGATCCTATTAGCCTGGTATACCTTTCTATTTACAAGACAAACCCGATGCAAAAGAAGATTTGTATCTTACTACTGCTTTTCTCTTTCAGGATTATTTCCGGTTTCTCCCAGATTTCCATTGAGCCAACCTCTGTTTCGTCTGTCAAGAATGCTTCTTCTCACTATCGGTTTATGAAGCTGGACGCTGCCAATGGGTTGTCCAATAATCAGGTTATCTGTTTTCTTAAGGATAGTAAAGGTTACTTATGGTTCGGGACTATTTCCGGGCTCAATCGGTTTGATGGGCATACTATCAAAGTATTTCGTCATCAGATTCGTGATAGTACCTCTTTGCTCAATAGCCACATCATCAAACTTTTTGAAGATCCACTTGGAAAGATTTGGGTAACTACTATTGAAGGTGTATGTATTTATGACCCTGATAAAGAGAATTTTATTCGCAATACAAGACAATATGCTGCTCAGTTTTCCCTTCCGGACGGAGCTGTGAGGGATATTGTAAAAGATAGTAAGGGTAACTATTGGTTTATACACACCACGACCGGGTTGTATGTCTATCAGGCAAAAGAGGATAAGAAAGTTATTCACCTAGACCTTTCCTCTTCTCCGGACAAGTCTTTGAGCCCCAAAGCTACTCTCCCTCCTGACCAACAAATATCTTCATTTGTGGAAGATAAACAGGGTAGGCTCTGGATTGTCTATAAGAGTGGGGTGTTATGTCAGCTTGATCCGATTTCTTATCAAATACTGTATCGGAATACTTCTTTACGAGATGATTATAAAGCTCATGCTCTGCAGAATGGTCAAAATTTTAACCTGATTGCTGATCGTGACGGTGATCTGTGGCTATATGTGCTCCGGGCTAATCTGGGAGCGTTTTATTTCAACACAAAAAGCAGAACATTTCTGAAAGCAGATAAAGATTCTCCACATATCAGACTCAAATCAAATATCATTCAAGGTATTGTAGAAGATAATCAGGGACTGATCTGGATTGGAACCGATCATGGTGGGATTAACCTGGTCAATAAACAAAACTGGCAGATGAGCTATTTGCTCCATGATCCCGACAACAGTAAAAGTTTGAGTCAGAATACAATCAACAGCCTGTATAAAGATCAGACAGGTATCATCTGGGCTGGAACCTATAAGGATGGCGTGAATTACTACCACGAGAATATCTTTCGCTTTCCACTCTATCAGACCAACCGTTCCATGCCCAAAGGGCTACCCTACAATGACTTCAACCGTTTTGTGGAAGACGAAAAAGGAAACCTCTGGATGGGAGCTAATGGAGGAGGACTGATTTATTTTGATCACAAGACCAATACGTATACCTCTTACCAGAGCGGACCCGGCAGTATTGGCAGCAATGTAGTGGTGAGCTTGCTGATAGATAAAGAAAAGAAGCTATGGATAGGAACATATTATGGGGGATTGAGTTGTTTTGATGGAAAAAAGTCTATAACCTATCGTCATCAGGCTACCGATAAAAACAGTATTTCGGATGATAGTATCTGGGAATTGTTTGAAGATTCCAAAGGTCAAATCTGGATTGGTACCCTGGATGGAGGATTGGAGCGATTAGATCCTAAGACAGGAAAATTTACCCATTATGCCAGTGGTGCACCTCACTCCATCCATGCCAGCTATGTAAGTGAAATCGTTGAGGATCGACATGGGTTTATCTGGGTAGGTACTTCGTATGGACTGGAAAAGTATGATTATACTACAAATCGGTTTACCCATTACCTGAGCAACGCTCAAAATACTACAGCTCTAAGTAATAATCTCATTCATGCACTTTACAAAGACAGTCGTGGATTACTTTGGGTAGGTACGCATGAAGGCCTCTGTGTTTTGGATGAATACACTAATAGTTTTCGTGTCTTTCGAAAAGAAGAGGGACTTGCACATAATACCATTCTATCCCTTGTAGAAGATAAGGCAGGTAATCTCTGGTTTGGTACACCCGCTGGTATAACCTGTGCCCACATTGTTAAAACAGGTGTAAAAGGTAATGCGTGTTTTACGAAAGACCTTACCTTGACTTTTGCCAACTATGATGAATCAGATGGTTTGCAAGGTAAAGAGTTTAACGAAAATGCTGCATTGAGAACCCGGTCGGGAGAGCTTCTCTTTGGAGGGGCCAGAGGTTATAACCAATTTTATCCCGAGCAGATTGTAACTTCTGCCCAGGCACCAGTTGTTGTACTTTCCGATTTTTATCTGTTCAATAAAAAGGTAGGAATAGGAGAGACATTTGACAGTGGTATCATTCTTCCTCTGCCACTTGATAAAACCAGGGAAATTACACTGGATCATTCTCAAAATGTATTTGCTATTGAATTTGCAGCTATGGACTTCTTTCATCCAGGAAAAAATCGTTATCGGTATAAGTTAGAGGGCTTTGACAGGCAGTGGACATATTCGGACCTTTCGCGCAAGGCAACTTATACCAATCTGAACGCTGGATCGTATGTATTCAAAGTGCAGGCTTGTAATGAGGTAGGGGAGTGGGCTTCAGGCATTACCCAGTTAACAATTACCGTTTTGCCTCCTCTCTGGCTTACCAAAACCGCCTTATGTATATATGGCTTTTTGTTTCTTCTACTATTGTATCTATCCAAACGACTGGTAGAGCAACGGCAGCGAATCCGGTTTGAATATGAACAACAGCGAAAAGAAGCACTTCGGATGCATGAGTTGGATCAGCTTAAAATTCAGTTCTTTACTAATGTCAGCCATGAGTTTCGTACACCTCTGACTTTGATCCTTTCACCTCTAGAACGATTGTTACAGCACTCGACCGATCCACATCCATATGAAGTGTCGGGGTTGCATAACCAGTTACGTTTGATTGATCGAAATGCCAAACGATTATTGAATCTTGTCAATCAGTTGCTGGACCTGCGAAAAATCGAACTGGAAAAGATTAAACTTGCTCCCAGTAGAGGAGAGGTGATTGGTTTTATTCGTGATACAACCCTGGCTTTTTCAGATCTGTCTGAGAAAAAGAGGTTGAGCCTCTCTTTTCATTCAGAAGTAGAGGAACTGTATATGGATTATGATGCCGATAAGCTGGAAAAGATTCTTTTTAACCTTTTATCCAATGCTTTCAAATTTACTCCTGAAGAGGGAAGGGTATCAGTCTATACGACGATTAACTATAAAGATGCTGTTCCTTTTCTGCAGATTGATGTTCAGGATTCTGGCATAGGTATTAGCCCAGGAATGGAAGAGAAGATCTTTGACCGCTTTGTACAAAATGAAATTCCTACCAGTATGATCAATCAGGGGAGTGGAATAGGTCTTTCTATTACCAAAGAGTTTGTGAATCTGCATGGTGGTAAAATTTCTGTACAGAGTAGCCCTCAGCAAGGAAGCTGTTTCACTGTTTGTTTACCCTTTACAAGAGAAATTAATAAAACAGTTCAACATGACAAGTCACTTAAAGAGATTTCAAAAAAAGGGACTGTGGCTTTTGAAGATATGCAGTTAGTTTCAGCACCTGTCTCTGAGAATAAGTCTATACCAAATCGTAAAATACCAGCCGATACTGTGCTGGATGCTACAATCAATTGCGAAAGCACAACCAGTGATGAAAAGGCTACAATTTTGCTGGTAGAGGATCATGAAGAGTTTCGTGAGTATCTGAAAGAGAGTCTGTGTGACAGGTACCGGATTGTAGAGGCGAAAAATGGGGAGGAGGGTTGGCAGAAAGCCTTAAGTGAATTGCCAGACCTGATTATTTCCGATATTATGATGCCACAAATGAACGGGCTTGAGTTGTGTCAGCAAGTAAAATCGGATGTAAAAACAGCCCACATTCCTGTTTTATTGCTTACTGCCCGAAGTGAGGAAGAGCAACAACTGGAAGGTTATCAGACAGGGGCACAGGATTATACAGAAAAACCCTTCCATTTTGGAATTCTTGAATCAAAGATCAAAAGTCTGCTTAGTCAGCAGCAAGCCGCACGCAATGCCTTTACTCAGCAGATTCGCATTCAGGGCAAAGACATACCAATTACCCCACTGGATGAAAAGCTAATCCGAAAAGCCATTGGAATCGTAGAAAAGAATATGTCAAACCCGGACTTTTCTGTGGAAACGCTGAGTCTGGAGTTAGGTATGAGTCGCATCCATCTGTATCGTAAATTGCAGGCACTAACCGAAAGATCACCTCTTGATTTCATTCGGGTAATTCGTCTGGAAAGATCCCGTCAGCTGCTGGAAGAAAGCCAGTTGACCATTGCAGAGATTGCCTATCAGGTAGGATTCAACAATCCCAAGTATTTTGCAAAATACTTCAGGCAACATTTTGGAGAATTACCTTCTGCCTATCTGACACGTAAGCGAAGTCTTGTGAATGGATAGTGGCAAGTGAAAACTCATCTTGTTATTTTTTGCATGTTGATTGTAACTGTGGTCTGTGAATAGATTGACTGGTATTCGGATAGTTGTCGATTTTGAACAGAATACCAATCACTGACAAAAATGACTGGAAGTACGTTCATTCTGTAGAATGTACTTCCAGTCAAAACTAAAAGCGAACAGAAGTATGGTCAAACCCAAAACTGAACAGCGTTTTGGCCATTTTGTACCTGATTAAACTCTGGTCACTTTTTCCGCTGAACATTTTTACAATCACTTTGCCATTGATTAGGAAAATGACCGGACTTCCAGTCAGTGACCCATATTGATCATAGTTTGGATATTTTTTCAAATTAACCGGAGTTATAGTCAGAGTTTATTCCCCTATATAAGCATTTACACAACTTTTCCTGGATTTCTTTCTAGATGGGCCCAATGCTAACAGGACACAGTTGCTTTCAAAATTCTCTGCTGTCTTGCAGATAAGATTCTATGTAACATTTGAATACCTATTATGTAACATTTGGATACCATCCTCAATGCCTCTTCCAGTTAGTTTTGCATAAACAGCCAGCCAAATAAAAACATTGCTATATAGATATATGTGAAACTATCTTTTAGTAATGAAGTGTGATGCGAAATTTTATACCACTAATTCTTTATGAAGAGAAATTTTACGCTTTTCTGCGTCATGTTACTTACTTTGTGTATATCCATACCATTTGCACAAGCACAAAGCACTTCCCAGACATTCTCCATTCAGGGAAAAGTTACTGAGGGAAAAAGCAATGAACCCTTGCCGGGTGTGTCTGTCCTTCTAAAGGGCACCAATCAGGGCACCACTTCGGACACAGAAGGTCGCTATTCTATTGAGGTAACCAAAGGAGCTGTTCTTGTATTCTCCTTTATCGGCTATAGCTCAAAAGAGATTACAATTACCAATCAGACTACCATTGACATCGCACTTTCTACCGATGAGCAACTTCTGTCAGAGGTAACAGTTACAGCTCTGGGGATTAAGCGTGAGAAAAAGGCTCTTGGATATGCCGTTTCGGATGTGGGAAGTGAAAACATTGCCAATAATGGTGAGACTAATCCGATTGCTTCCATTGCTGGAAAAGTAGCTGGGGTAAATATTTCCTCTACTACAGCTGGTCCTACAGGGTCAAGCCGGGTAGTGATACGGGGAATTCGGGAGTTACAGGGGAGCAATCAGCCTTTGTATGTAATTGATGGGGTACCGGCTGTAAACGGAAACATAGGAAGTGCCAGCCAATGGGGAGGATTTGACTTGGGAGATGGCCTTTCGGATATAAATCCAAATGATATTGAGTCTATTTCTGTATTGAAAGGTTCTGCCGCGGCTGCACTATATGGAAGCCGGGCACTGAATGGAGTTATTCTGATTACTACCAAAAACGGAAAAGCTAACAAAGGTATTGGAGTGGAATTTAATAGTTCATTTACACTGGATCAGATTTCTACCCGTATGGATGCTCGTCAGAAAACGTATGGGCAGGGGAATGATGGTATCTTTCCTACAGATCCTTTGCAGGCACGTAATATCACCAGTAATTGGGGACCACGTTTTGAAGATTTTGAAACTATCACTCAAGCCGATGGTACAGTAAGACCTTATCGTTATATGGATGATAACATTCAGGGATTCTTTCGGACAGGTAAGACATTTATGAACACACTTGCCGTCTCTGGCGGAAAAGATGGCAACACAGCTCGGTTGTCCTACTCCAATATCACAAATGAAGATATTGTACCCAAAAGCGGATATGATAAAAACATTATTGCTATCCGGGCTACTTCCAAGATCACAGAAAAACTTTCGGTAGATACTAAGATCAATTATGCTCTTGAGCAGGTACGTAATCGTCCGGCACTGACTGATGAGGTAACCAATATTGGCAATGGCTTGCTGGGACTGGCTGCCAACTTTGATCAGGCCTGGCTCCAGGATTATATGAATCCGGATGGCACCTACAAAAACTATACAGGCAATATCTATCGTGCCAATCCTTACTGGACGCTGAACAAAACGTTCAATCGCAGTTCGAAAGAAAGAACCGGAGGGTATATCAATCTTACATATAAACTCAACCATCTGTTTAGTTTGAATCTGCAGGCCGGAACGGACTTCTTCTCATTTACTCACGAAAACTTCTATGACAAGTATACCCCTGCTTATGATGGAGGTGCGTTGAATCAGCTTTCAATGAATACCAAAGAAACCAATTTTCAGGGGTTATTGAATTTTAACAAGGATCTGAGTTCAACTCTGAAGCTTTCAGCTATGCTTGGAGCCAACCTGATGAAATACCGCAGTAAGGGCAATAACATTTCAGGTACTCAGATCATCGAACCAGGCACAGCCAATTTGGTGAATTTCTCAGAGAAACTCATTCAGCCGTTTGATAACCGGAAAGAAATTCAGTCAGTCTTTGCCAGTGCTCAATTGAGTTATAAGGAGTTTTTGTTTTTGAATTTGCAGGGAAGAAACGATTGGGCTTCAACATTACCACCTCAGAACAATTCATTCTTCTATCCTTCGGCTGATGTTAGCTTTGTGCTTTCTGATGCCTTTCAAATCAGCTCGCCTGTCTTATCTTTTGCCAAGCTGAGAACTTCACTTGGGCAGGTGGGAAGTGATTTTGATCCGTACAAGACTACCTTTGCTTATAGTTTAACAGGTCGTACCATACGAGGTTATCCAATGGGCGAAATTCTGGGAGGTTCTATTCCCAATGCCCAGTTAAAACCTCAGATCAAAACTTCCTTTGAGGTCGGTGCCGATGTTCGTTTGTTTCAGGACCGGATTGGAATTGATCTAACCTATTACGATGAAGTGACCAATGATGTATTGCTGGATATTACAGTTCCTGAAACAACAGGCTTTAACACCGCTTCCCTGAATGCCGCCAAACTTAGAAACCGCGGCGTTGAATTATTGCTGACTACCACACCTGTACGTTTGGATAACGGTTTCCAATGGGATCTGTCTCTGAACTTTGCGAAAAACGTTAATAAAGTGGTCGAACTTAGTGATCTGCTGGAAACCTTTACAGTGGCAGAAGCTCGCTGGGCAGGGGCTACGATCATTGCTGAAAAAGGCAAGCCTTTTGGTACTATCAAAGGCAATGGCTTTTTACGGGATGAGAATGGAAACCGTGTCTTTAACAGCAGCAATGGCGAGCCACTGCCTACTACCCAGCCGATTTCATTAGGTAATACACTGCCCAACTGGACAGGAGGAGTGATTACATCTGTGTCCTATAAAGGATTTCAGATCAAAGCTGCTATTGATATCCGCATGGGAGGAGATATTTTCTCTATGAGCAATATGACCATGCATATGAATGGCTCTCATGCCAACACAGAGGCAGGTCGTGATTCATGGAACGAATACCAACAGGAAAGACAGGCGGCACAGCGCGCTGCGCAACAAGCAGGACAGGAAGCAAATGTAGATGATCCAACCAGCCCTTACTATGTAGACCGCGCCAACCGGGGATATATTGGGGTAGGAGTGAATCAGGAAGGTGACGTAAATAACATTGCTATCAGTCCGGCTGCTTACTGGCAGAGCATTGGTAACAATATTCCTGAGCCATTTATTTACGATGCCAGCTATATCAAGCTTCGGGATCTGGGTTTGAACTATACTTTCTCAAGCAATCTGCTTAAAAAGACTCCTTTTAAAACCGTCACGCTGGGAGTAATTGGACGTAACCTATGGATTATCCATAAAAATACGCCAAACATTGATCCTGAATCCAATTACAACAATGGAAACGGACAGGGATTTGAATACGGTTCACTACCTGGACGCAGACGGTACGGATTCAATCTGATTGTGAAGTTTTAACGTTATCCGAAGGTTTTTAAAGAAAGATCCTATTATGAAATCAATATATTATACTCCACTTATTATACACAGACGTTTTTTGCGTTTGTGTGCTTTACTGGTGCCTGTTTTATTTCTGGCAGCCTGTACCGATCATTTCGAAGACCTCAACAAAAATCCGGCAGGATTCCCAACTATCTCTCCAGGCGTGCAGCTGACAAAAATCCAGGCGGATTTGTCCGGAAACCGTGAAGATGTGTGGCGCTACGATCTGGCTATCAGTTCTCCACTGATTCAGCACCTGGCTGGCTCATGGTGGACGCAGCATGGCGGACAGTACCGTATTCTGGACAAAGGACAATGGTACACTCTGTGGGAGACTACCTATCCGCGCGATCTGAAAAACGTTCAGGATCTGGTTGACAGAACGGCTGATGATCCTGCACTGGTGAATATTCATTCGGCAGCCCGTATCATGCGGGTGTATATCTATTCCCGTCTGACAGATGTATATGGTGATATTCCTTACTCGCAGGCAATTAAAGGGTATACTGAAAAAATATTCCTTCCTAAATATGATAGTCAGGAAGAGATTTATACCAATTTCTTTCAGGAGTTAGATGAGGCTGTGAAAGCGCTGGACCCTGCCAAAGGAAATGTACAAGGGGATGTGTTCTATGATGGCAATGTCGACAAATGGATTAAGTTTGGTAACTCACTACGGTTGCGACTGGGATTTCGTTTGACGAAGATCAAACCTGAATTGGCTCGTCAACAAGTAGAAGCGGCGATTGCCGGAGGGATAATGGGTAGTAATTCGTATTCATGTGTTATGCGTCATGAGCCGATCAATTTCACGATTGGCGATAACCGTGGCAACGGACGTTCGCAGGTATTCCAGGCAGATGTTTCTTCTTCCGGTTTTCGTCTGACCAATACGCTCGTAGACTATATGAAGGCTACAAAAGATCCAAGATTAACTATCTATGGTGGCACCTATCTGCCTGTGAACGGAAGCGAAGCGATTGATAACAGTAATAACCTGGATATAACGCCTTATTTACAGGAAGGTCTTGCTTATGGCGCTATGTCCTGGAATGTATGGATGCCAGATCAAACTATTACACTGGCCTCTGGAGATAAGGTAGTGGTACCAACGGCGTATCGCAGAATGCAGCCAAGCAAATATGTAGCTGCATTGAATGCTCCTTTCTTCCATCTTACGTATGCAGAAGTAGAATTATTGCTTGCTGAAGCTGCTGCCAGAGGATGGGGCGGACAGACAGACGCAGAAGAACATTTTATGAAAGCTGTTCAGGCTGCCTGTGAAAGTATGAGCAGTTATCCAAATGCCCCAACCATTTCACAAGCTGCTATTGATGAGTTAAAAGGAAGCTTTACACCTTTTCCAACAACATTTGATGACCAGATGGAGGCCATTCATGGACAAATGTGGGTGAATTTCTTTCTCAATGGCACAGAAGCCTATGCCAACTATCGTCGGACAGGCTACCCCAAGCTGGTTCCTTTTACCTCTGTAGACTGGTATACCAGTGGTACAAATGGTGTAATGCCTCGCCGCTTCTTCTATCCCGAATCCGAGGCCGTACAGAACCCTACCAACTATACAGATGCAGTTGGTCGTTTGGGCGGACAGGATGACTGGCTGAAACGGGTATGGTGGGATAAGGAAGAATAATCATCCAACAAACGTTGACCATACTTTAATTACCTAATTTGTTTGCCGCATCTATGCGATCTGTATTTGCTTTCTTCTGTAGTATCTTATTGACATTTGTCCCTGGTATAACCTTCACAGGTTGTACCAGGGACGATACAGACCCAGCCAGTAAACTGGAGTCGACCCATGTGCTTACCCATGAAACATTGCCTCTTTCAGTGCACATAAAGTGCAGCTTTGCTCAATCTGCCAGTGCCAGGATAAAGTACTGGCCAGCTACAGAGAATGAAGCAGGTGCCATGGTATCAGCCATTTCGGATGTAAAAAGAAATCATACCCTTTCCATTTTTGAACTTAAGGAAAAAACGGATTATCATTATAAAGTGATACATGTTTCCGAAAACGGGACAGAAACAGAAGTTGGACAGGTTCAGCATTTTACAAGCGGTGCCGTGCCTACCTGGCTGACAGCTTATTACACACTGGATCAGAATGTTTTGCAGGAGAATTTGCCAGGTTATTACCTGTTTGTGCCTGCCAGCAAACCCAATGGATTGTTTCTAGTCGATAAGGCAGGAAAGATTGCCTGGTGCTGGTCACCTCCACCCAATACTATGGTGAAAACTGCCCGATTCACACCAAAAGGATCACTACTAATTCTGATTGACGAAAATTCTAATCCAATGGCAGATGGTAATGTTTTGCTGGAAACAACGCTGGCCGGAGATACCTTGTCCTATTTCCGGATGGGCGAAAAAGGATTTGACAAGTCTGTGCATCATGATATGCAGATGGATGAGAACGGCAATATTATCGCAATCACCAATGAAATGCAGAATAGTCTTCCCGGAGATGGAATTATTGTACTCAATGGCCAGGGGCAAAAAATATGGGAATGGTCAACCTTTAGTGAACTGACACAAATTGATCCTGCTACCTATGCCCAGCCATGGGGAAATTCGCTGGTGATTGATAAGGACCATAATTACATTGTTTCTTTTCGTGCGCTTTCTCAGGTATGGAAGATTAATGCTAATACAGGAAAAGTGATGTGGAAGCTGGGTAAAAACGGAACTGTAAAAATGCCAGAGAGCAGTCAGTTTATGTTCCAGCATTTTGCCCACCGTAATGCCAGTGATGACATTATGCTATTCGACAATGGGGCAGCTGCAAGGCCTCATTCCCGTATTCTTTCCTTTACACTCAATGAATCGACATTGGAGGCGACTACCAAGATCAACCTGACACTACCCAATGATGCCTATTCTGCTATTATGGGAAGTGCCAGCTTGCTTCCGGATGGGAACGTGCTGTCTGCAAGTGCGATGACTGGTAAACTCCTTAAAACAGATCTTACAGGAGCTACTGTCTGGACATTAAAGACTGCAAGCCCTATTTACAGAGCAGAATATATTGCCAATCCTTTTGGAAAATGAAAGAGTAGGATATGCAACCTGCTCTTTCAAAATTAATATCCCATTTAGGCAGGTTGCTTCTTTCTGAAAAGTCTAAGAGCCTTATTTCGAATAGAGATGTGTTGATGAATGTGTTTATCTTCAATGAAACGCTTCAGAATATCCCATTCGGTAATTACACCCAGCAGTTCCTTTGTATCTCTTTCTACAACGGGCAAAAATACATTGGTTTGATACAAGCATTTGTGCAAGGACTGTTTCAAGGGGCATCCGCCAGAAGGCTATCTAGTGGTTTCCAGACACAAATATGTTCTGTTACAAGGTTTGTTTGCTCCTGAATTATTTTTTGCCTGACTTATCTTTGTTTGTAATTCCGATTAGAGAAGGATCTATACCCGCCTCTTTTAAAGTGATTTCAGCTCTGATGGTCTGTTCAGTTTTATATCTTCCTTCAAAATAGTTTTGGTTCCAGTAGTCCATAACAGCCATAGCATGACGGATTGTAGGAGTAATTTGTATAGATTGTTTCATTGTGTTTTAGTGTTATGTTTTAGTATTTTGCTTTAGAGTATGATACAAAAATATAACACACTGGCTAGTAGTGCATTGTGTTTTAGTAGTGCACCTGACCTATGTAAGAAAAACAGGTGGAGAAACGACCTGTTAGACCCTGGATAGGAAATAGCGGCGTAGAATGGGCGATTTTAGATTTTATTGTCGCTTTTTAATAGGCGTATAGGAAAGAGAAAGTGGAAATAAATTGATAATCAGATACTAAAATTCGGCCTTTTATAGTAAATATAGACAAGAACTGCTCTCAGAGTTAGATTGAATCAATTAAAATTCGGTTACCTATATTGCTTTTGCCTTCCATAAAAAGATGGCCACAAGCCACTACCCGACTAACCATTGGCTAACAACTTTCTGAAAGCTTGTACAGCCTGTATACTTCTACAAACGAACATAACTTTTACACATCTATCCTATCCCCAATATCTTGTTTTATATGATTTTTCAGTACAGGATCAAAAAAAGCTTTTAGAACAACCAAAACAGAATCTATTCAATCTGATAGACTTTTGTGAACCTTGGAGTGTCTAACAAACTGAAGTTTAATCATACATTTGACTAAGGCTTCATTATGGACCCTCGTTACTTATTCTGAAGTTTTTTATAATAATTTTGTAAACTGCAAAAGGTATATTTTAGGTTGTGATTTGCTATTTAAAAATTATACTAAAAAACTCTCTGTTAAACAACTTCAGAAACGAAAAAGATCTTAATATTTTATGAAACCTTATGTTGTAGGATTTACCATTGCACGCAATGCACAAAAGTACGATTATCCATTGGTAGAATCTATCCGTTCTATTCTGCCTTTGTGTGATGAGTTTGTTGTAAGCGTGGGAAACTCTACAGATGATACATTGAAATTGGTTCAGTCCATACAGTCAGATAAGATTAAAATTGTACATTCTGTCTGGGATGACTCTCTCCAAAAGGGAGGAAAAGTACTGGCAGTAGAAACTGACAAAGCCTTTGATGCGGTTAGTCAGTTTGCAGATTGGGCCTTTTATTTACAAGCAGATGAAGTGGTGCATGAAAAATATCATGCAAACATTCGGGCGGCTATTGAAAAATACCATACTGATCAACGGGTAGAAGGATTATTATTTAACTACAAACATTTTTATGGTTCCTACAAATATGTAGGTTCATCACGTCGGTGGTATCGTCATGAAATCCGCCTTATTCGTAATAACAAGCATATAAGAGCCTATCGGGACGCACAAGGGTTTCGGCTGGATGGTAGAAAACTAAACGTGAAGCTGATTGACGCCGAAATATATCATTACGGATGGGTGAAAAACCCTGTTACTATGGCCACAAAAGACAAGGAAGTGTATAAGCTTTGGTCTGCTGATACATCGGATAATCCTTCTGCTAGCACACCCATTAAACAATATATATCATATGATTACTCAAATATAGATGTACTGGAAGTATTTAAGGATACTCATCCTGCTGTGATGCAGCAACGGATTGCTTCTGTGGATTGGGACTTTTATTGGGATACTACCAAAAATCAGTCAAAGTTGTCCTATCGCGTTTTACAGTTTATAGAAAAACTGACAGGCAAACGTTTCTTTGAATATAAAAATTATTCTCTTCTCAGATAGTAGGATCTGTTTTTAAACTAACATTGTTGAAATAGTTTCATAAGGTAGCAAAGGCATAGCCAAAATATGCCTTTGCTGTTTTTTGTTTCATATTATCAAACTAAAAGCTTTACTGGTTGACAAAACCAAAAGGTACCCTTCTGCTAGTTTATTTTGCAACTATTCTCCTTTCAGTACTCGAGCAGGATTGATTCGTGCTGCTATAAATGTTTGAGAACTAATCAGTCCCAGTGCTAATAGAATAACAGCTACAACACCACCTGCCATTTCCATCCATCCAATGGGAGAGTGGTAGGCAAAATGTATAAGGACTACCCTGTCAAAAAAGAAATAGGTTACAGGTAAGGCAATCAATGAAGCCAGTAGCAGCAGAAAAAGAAAGCTTTTTCCCATCTGATACATGAGGCCTGCTTCACTAGCTCCTAATACTTTGCGAATGCTAATTTCTTTTAAACGTGTTTCTGTTGTAAAGACTACCATTCCCAGTAGCCCCAGGGAAGCAATACAAACAGATAAGAACGTAATAAATCCAATTACTCTGATCATAACTGAAAACTGACGATAGGCCTTTTTGATCTGATCATCATAGAAGTCTGCCTCCAGGGGATGGACTTTATCGATTTTTTGCCAGGCATTCTCTATATGTGTCATAGTAGCAGACAGATCCGTTGACGTGATTTTGACATTCAGATAGCCATTCTGTCCGTCAGCTGAATAACGGAACATTACTGGTTCTAAGGTGTTCATAACTGTACCATAATGAAAGTCTTTCACTACACCCGCAATTACCAGTTTTTTGTTTTCAACAACCAGCCATTCTCCTATGGCTTTTGCCGGATTGTTGGGTGAAATGTTAAAACGCCTGAGAAGTTGTTCATTGACAATAATTTCGCTTTCCTGTGCTGTGTTTGCTTTAGATGTAAAGTTTTTCCCAGCTATAAGATGATGATCGTGAAGTGGCAGGTATTGCTCATCTACCATGTTAAGCCAGGCCATGGATGAGTCCTGAGTATCTTTGTATTTCACGGATGTACCATGGATACTCCCAAGACTGGTTATCATCATTGATTTGGATATGGCCTTGACTTCAGGAATTTCTCTTAGTTCTTTTTCCAGCAAAGCCGCTTTGTTCCCTTGCATACGGATATTAAGAATATTTTCAGTTGTAAATCCGAGATCAAGTGTAATAAAACCCTGATACTGTTTGTAGCCAACCAGAGTAGTTGTAATGAAAATGAGCGAAAGAGTATACTGAATCAGAATCAGCGCTTTTCGGAGATTTACATGACGGAACAATGTCCAGCCGGAAGCACCTTTGAGAACTTGTACAGGATTAATGGCAGAAAAAAACAGTGCTGGAAATAAGCCTGCAGCAATACCCATTCCAACCGAAAAAAGAAGAAAATATACCAATAACTTAGGTGAAAACTCTAACGATACCAGATTGGAAATAAAAGGGTCCAGATCCAGAAACTGCTTCTGCAAAAAATAAAATAATACGAAAGCAAAAACGAAAGCCAATAGTGAGATCAGTGTGGATTCAATAAGAAACTGGCCTACTACATGGCTTTTCATAGCACCAATCAGTTTTCGAACACCCACTTCACGGGAACGACGCAATGAACGGGCAATGGACAAATTGGTGTAATTGAAACAGGCAGACAGAATAACGACCAGTGCAAATCCACTCAATACCCAAATCACTACAGGAGAAATATGAGGCCCAATGGAGTTTTGTAGCATAGGGCCAAGAGCAATCTGTTTAAGCGGTTGAAGTGATACCGAGATTTTTTGATTGATCAGTTGTTTATTCTCTGTTACATTCAGGTGATCCAAAGTGGTCTGTACAGAAGTTGGATTTATGTTAGGATTCAATAGCATATAAACGTAATTCTGCCAGATATTACCCCAACTGTAAAACGCTGCATCTTTACTGGGATGGTTCCGTTCTATACTGGCAAAAGAGACCAGTGCATCAAACTGTAAATGAGAAAGTTTAGGAATGGGATTGGTAATGCCTGTTACTTTATAGTAGGTGGTATCAAAACGGACCAGTTGTCCCATAGGATCTGTTTCTCCGAAGAGTTTCTCTGCCATTTTGGGTGTTAGGACCAATGAATAAGGATCTTTCAGAGCTGTAGCTGGATTTCCTTTGAGTAGAGGAAAGGTAAAAACATTGAAAAAAGAAGAGTCAGCCCACATAGCTCCCATAGGAAGTGTAACCGAACCTACAATGGCATCTCCCCAAAATCCGCTTCGCAAAATGGTCAGATGCTTGATGGCAGAAGTGGTTTTTCCTATTTGTTGGCCTACTTTAACGGAAGTAGAAGCCAGATCAACAGTAGGCTGGTCGGCAGGGGTATAATGGGTAATGATGCGATAGATGTTATCCTTATCTGCATGAAATTCATCGTAAGAACGCAAATCGTGGATAAAGGCAATAACCAGTAACCCAACCGACATACTGACGGCCAGTCCAATGATGTTGATGACAGAAAACAGCTTATTACGCACCAGAGTGCGGCGGGTGGTTTTCAGATAACTATTCAGCATAAGATAGTGAATAAAGAGATTGAAAAAATCAGGTTTCCGAATGGTATAAGGCCGGCAAAATTTTACTACATCCAGACAATAAATGATTTTGGCCCACCTGGTTCCATGTGTCTTGAGATTTCGCTCAAAGTATTTATTCAAATCACCCTCCAGATCTTCTACAAGATCTGTCCGGCAATACCAGTGAAGCAGGTTCTGTGCCCAGCGAGGTGGCGTAGGAGTTAGTTTGTTACGTGTGCTCATATAGAACCTTCCAGATTAAAACCTTTTATAAGTTGCCAAAGCGTTTCACGTACTTGTCTGGTTTTGGTCAGAGCCAGTTTGCCTGCTTGTGTTACTTCATAATAACGTTTCCGCTTCCCTCCACGGGTAGCAGTTGCCTCACCCAGATGGCTTTTGAGCAGTCCTTTTTCTTCGAGTCGGTTTAATACCGCATGGACGACCCCCAGTTTTGCACTACGGTCGGTATGCTTTTCCAACTCATCACAAATGGCTACACTATAGGCTTCAGAGGCTAAGGCCGCTACTGTGAGTAAGACCAGTTCTTCATATTCTCCCAGATTGGTTCCTTTCATAGTTTGGTTTAGCAGATTGGAGTAAAAGCTGATAAATAGTTAATTCATTAAATGTATGTAAAATAAAAGTTATTTCTTCTATTTTGTATGTAAAATATTTTTTCGACCTATTTATAGATATATTCCAGTTGAAAGAAAGACTTCAATAGTTGGTTTCGGTGTCTCAAAAATTCGATTTCATTTGAGATATGCTTGTGTTCCTCTTTTATATAGGAAATTGGAATCTTAATTAGCGTGATTTGTGCTGGGTAAAATGTATAAGTTAACTTGTCTGTATACAAACTAGATAATGAGAAGAGCTTCTTTCCTGCTATTTTACTAAATTAACCCGGAATTCTGCAAGTGAACATGGTGCCTAAGGAATGACTTCCTGGAAAATATTTTCATGTTATACTGAACAGAAAAGCTAAAATACACCCTATTCTACTCTACCACTGTTATTAACTCTAAACGAATGCATTTCCAACAACGACTTATATCTGTTGTGATTAGTTCGTTGTCATTGTTCCTGATACAATGCCAACCCCAGACAGAATTGTTCACCAGGCTCTCGGAAAATAAAACAGGTTTGGATTTTAGCAATCAGATTATCGAAAGTGAACACAACAATATCATGACCTATGAGTATACCTACAATGGAGGAGGCGTGGCAACAGGTGATATTAATAATGATGGACTAACAGATGTGTATCTGTCAGGAAACACTGTACCTAACAAGCTTTTTCTAAATAAAGGCAATTGGAAATTCGAAGATGTTACGACCACCTCTCATCTTATAGAGAAGCAGGGATGGAAAACCGGAGTGACAATGGCAGATGTAAACGGAGACGGCTGGCTGGATGTATATATTTGTTATTCAGGCAATACAGAAAGAGAAGGTAAAGGAAAACCAGTGATCCGGGACCATCCCATGCGTGCCAATCAGCTCTTTATTAACCAGGGTTGTGAAAAGGGAGGAATACCCGTTTTCAAAGAGCAAGCCAAAGAATTTGGATTAGATGCTAGTGGGACTTTCTCTACCCAGTCTTATTTTTTTGATATGGACAGAGATGGTGATCTGGATATGTTTCTGCTCAACCATGCCAATACGTTTTATTCTTCTCTTTTTAATGTAAAAAAGCTTCGTGGCTTACGTCATCCCTATTTTGGTAACCGGCTCTACCGAAATGATAACAACATCTTTACCAATGTGAGTGATAGTGCACTGATTCATGGCAGCGGTTTGAATTTCGGACTAAGTGTCTCCATAAGTGATCTGAATCAGGATAACTGGCCTGACATCTATGTGACCAATGATTACGATGAACAGGATTTCTGCTATATCAACAATGGAAACGGAACTTTCCGTGAAGTATCTCATACGATATTTACCCATCTGTCCAAAAATGGTATGGGATCAGACATTGCTGATATCAACAATGATGCATTGCCAGAGATATTTGTCGCGGATATGTTACCGGAAGACAACCACAGACAGAAGCTTTTGAAGGGACCTGATGAATACGACAAATATTCACTGGCTGTTGATAGTGGATATCATCATCAGTATATGCGCAATACCCTGCAACTCAACCGCGGATTTGCTCCTGACACACTGCCTCGATTCAGCGAGGTAGGACAACTGGCGGGTGTCTCAAATACAGACTGGAGCTGGGCTCCTTTATTTGCTGATTTTGATAATGATGGATTTAAAGATCTTTTTATTACCAATGGCTACCTGAGAGATTACACCAATCAGGATTTTATTCGCTATACGGTTGCCGATGCTGTGGCTCAAGCCAAGGCATCTGGCAGGGATATTCCGGTTCTGAAGCTGATTCAGGAAATGCCTTCAACCAAACTGACCAATTATTGTTTTCGCAATACAGATGGGCTACATTTTGAGAACGTTACCAGGCAATGGGGATTTACGCATTCCTCTGTCTCCAATGCTGCTTCCTACTGTGACCTGGATAATGATGGTGACCTGGATCTGATTGTCAATACACTGAATGATAAGGTGAGTGTATTTCAGAACCAGCAGGAAAAATTTGCCAAAAATAATTTTGTAAAAATCAGACTCATCGGCAAAAAGCCCAATACTTTTGGTATAGGGGCAAAGGTGTGGATTACATTACAGGATAAAACCATTTATCAGGAAGCCTATTTTAGCCGGGGGTATCAGTCGTCTGTAGAACCATTGCTCACCGTAGGTATTGGCCAGTCTGCGGTGAAAGAGATTCGTGTACAGTGGCCAGATGAAAAAGTCACTATCGTATCCGCTCCATCCATCAATCAACTTATTGAGATAGAGCAAGAAAAGGCACAACCCAACTCTAAGGTAGATGACTTGCTGACACATCGCATAAAGGAACCATTACTCAGTCCGGTTAAAGGGGGCATTGACTTCAGGCATATTGAGAATGGCTTTGTAGATTTTAAAATGCAGCAACTTCTTTCTTACCAGCTTTCCCGTCTGGGAGGCAAGCTGGCAGTAGGTGATGTAAACAAGGATGGGAATGAAGATGTGTTTCTGGGTGGAGCAGCTGGTCAGTCCGGACAATTATATCTGGGAACAGACAATGGTACACTAGTAAAGTCTGCTTCTGAACCTTGGCAAACAGATCGGGTAGCAGAAGATATAGGATCTGTATTTTTTGATGCGGATGGAGATAAAGACTTGGATCTGTATGTTGTGAGTGGAGGCAATGAGTTTTCTCCCTCGGATCCGGTTTATCAGGATCGATTATACCTCAACGACGGCAAGGGGAAGTTTGAAAAATCACCGGATGCACTGCCTGCTGAGCAAACCAGTGGAAGTTGTGTAATTGCCATAGACTACGATAAAGATGGTGACCAGGATTTGTTTGTGGGAGGACGAATTGCTGCCCAGCAGTATCCAGGAACTCCCAAAAGCTTTTTGTTACGAAATGATTCCCAGCCAGGCAAGGTTCGTTTCACAGATGTAACCTCTGTGGCTTCCGATCAATTGTCAAATGCTGGTATGGTTACTGGCGCCATATGGACAGACCTCAATGCAGATACCTGGCCTGATCTGGTAGTGGTAGGTGAGTGGATGGGAATACGGATGTATATCAATCAGAAAGGCAAACTTAAAGAGTCTACCAGCAGTTTGGGTCTTCCGGATAGCAGGGGATGGTGGAGTGCTATTGCCCAGGCCGATGTAGACCAGGATGGGGATATGGATTTGTTACTGGGTAATGCAGGCATAAATATGCAACTGCGTGCTTCTGAAAAGCAACCTTTGCGTTGTTATGGTGTAGACATCGATCAGGATGGGCGACTTGATCCACTGGTATCCTACTATGTTCAGGATAAGAGTTATCCGTTGGCAACACGTGATGAGTTGCTGGGACAGGTAACGCCAATGCGAAAACGGTTTATCAATTATGGTGCCTATGCTGATGCTACGGTAGAAGATATCTTGTTTCCTGAATTGCGTGCACAAACTCAGTTGCTGGAAGCTGTAGAACTTCGTTCATGCTGGCTGGAAAATAAAGGCAATACCAAGTTTGTCTTAAAACCACTGCCAGATTGGGCTCAGTTCTCGTCTATTAATGGTTTTCTTTCCAGTGATTTTGATGGCGATGGAAAAGTAGAAGTGTTGGCCGCAGGCAATTTTTTCCCTTACAAAGTGCAACTGGGAAGATCAGATGCCTTAATGGGTATACTGCTTCGGTTTGAAAAGGGTGAAGTACAACCCATTTTAGACAAACCTCTCTGGTTGACAGGTGATATACGGGATATGGCCTTCATAAAATTCAAGAATACCTCTTCCAGAGTATTGGTGTCGCGCAATAATGATTATGCCACCTTGTATGACTACAAATCTGCAAATGCCAGTACTAAAATTGTGCACTGCAAATAGAATGGGTGGTATAGAAATAATGTACCTGTGGAACATGAGTCATCCCGAATTTTGAGGTCTTATCTTTTCTCATATCTTTTCTGGAAAAGAGGTCGTTGTTGATAAACGATGGAAAAAAAGCGAAATAGATAAGCTACAAAGAGAGTGGTATTGATTTTAAACGCGAACCGTTGTATCTGTGTGTTGGCTTTCTTTCTGCCGCGAGGTTAGCCCATGGCTTTGCGGGTGGGAGGTTCGGCAGAAAGTGTCCTTTTTTGCAGCTGGCACACATCCTGGCCCAACAAATGAGAATTTGTTGTCCTTTTTTGGACAAGCAAAAAATGAAGAAGCTTGTGGAAGAATGATGTAAGGGACAATAAACAAACTCGGAAATTTGTAAAAAATAAACCAGCGTCTATGCTTTTGAAAAGAGTATAGACGCTGGTTTCGTAAAACAAACTCACATCCAAAATTCGGGATGACTCATGTTCTATTCAATTTAATGAATAACTATCTGATAAAAACGCCCCTGTCGATTAAGCAGAGGTGTTTTTTATTTAGATACAAAAATGAGAATTAGTTGTTCTAGGGTTTAATTTTTCCCAGTGAAGGGTTATAGAGTTTACTATGTATTTGTTTCAACTGAGCTTCTGGCATTTTTATCACTTTCCGGTCATAGGTCATCAAACCATTGGTTTCTACTTCTACATCAGTGGTCTGGGTATATACGGCTGCTGATAACCCTTGTCCAATCAGCTTTTCCAGGCTTTCAATAAAGGACTTGTACTTATCAAACATTTCCTCCTTGTTTTTAAAGGTTTGGTAACCCCAGTTATCTTTCTTTTGCCAGGTATGACCTTCCAGTGGTAGACCCAAACCACCAAACTCTCCCAATACAATTATCTGTTTGGCTCCAAACAAATCCGGACGAGGCATTGCAGGCTCAGGATAGTTGTGCAAGTCGAGAATATGGCCTGCATCGTAGAAGTTGCCTCCACTGGCACTATTTATAAGGCGGGAAGGATCATATTCTTGTGTCCATTGGCTGATCTCTACTGTCTTGAACTGTCCCCAGGCTTCGTTAAAGGGTACCCATACTACAATAGAAGGGAAGTTATAGGTAGCATCCATGATAGCTTTCCATTCTGTACGGTAAATTTTTTCCGAATCGGCTGTACGCTCCTTCTCTGTAGCCCGACCTACAATCCCTGGTCTGGAATCCCATTCATTGCCCATGTCTCCGCTAGGCATATCCTGCCATACAAGCATACCCAATTTATCACAATAGTAATACCAGCGGGCAGGCTCCACTTTCACATGTTTACGGATCATGTTGAAACCCATCTCTTTGGTCTTTTCAATGTCAAACTTAAGCGCTTCATCTGTAGGTGCTGTATATAAGCCATCCGGCCACCATCCCTGGTCTAGCGGTCCATACTGAAACAGAAACTGATTATTAAGCAGCATTCTGTGTACATTCTGACTAGCTGTTTGCATGGAGATTTTCCGCATGGCAAAATAGGTTTTCACTTCATCCACTACCTTGCCTCCCCGGATCAGCGCCACTGTCATATCATATAAGAAAGGGCTATCAGGAGACCACAGTTTGGGATTGCTCAGTTTTAGTACTGCATCGGTTCCTGCCGCGACCTCCTGTTGAGCAACAGATTGCTTGCCATCATAGGCTATTACACGCACCTTATCATTGGGCTGTGCCTTTTGCAGTTGAGCTTTAACTATAAGTGTTTGCTGGTCAATATTGGCTGTATGACGAGTTGATATAATATACGAGTTGGGAACAGCTTCCAGCCATACTGTCTGCCATATACCGGTTACAGGTGTATACCAGATACCATGCGGATTTTTTATCTGCTTACCTCTGGGTTGTGGCCCGTCGCTGGTAGGATCCCAAACCCGAATCGTGATCTGCTGTTGGTTACCTTTGGCAAGCAGAGCGGTAATATCAAAGGAGAACGGATCATAGCCTCCCTGATGGGTACCTGCTTTTTTACCATTTACATATACATCGGTTTGCCAGTCTACCGCTCCAAAATGCAGTAATACTGTGCCTTTTCGGAGATTAGCTGGGACAGATACCGTACGATGATACCAGAGCACACTATCTTTTCCAACTGTTTTACCTACCCCAGACAAAGCAGATTCAATTGCATAAGGCACCAGGATTTGACCGGAAAAGGCGGTAGGTAAATTTTCTGCCTGCCCTTTAGGTTGAAGGGAATAGTCCCATAAGCCATTTAAATTGAGCCAGCTGTTACGAGTCATCTGAGGGCGGGGATACTCTGACAAAGGAGTAGAAGAGTTTACTTTTTCTGCCCAGGGAGTAGTGATCTTACCTTCTACTACTTTCCAGTTACCTGATTGTGCAAGCACAACGGCTACCTGAAAATGCAGTAGACAAAGAGTAAAAAATATTCGTTTCATAAAAGATTGTAATGAATGAAAAGTGTTAAGGGATACAGGCAAAATGCAACTATAAAACGAATAAATAAAATTTTAATATAGAATATAAGGCCAGGAATGGTGGCAGATTATCATTGGAAATCAGATGAAGTGTAACAGTATAAAAGATAGTTTTTGAGATTATATTACTAAAAACAGGTCAGAAGTAAATTGAAACATCTTTATACAGAATTTATGCTCAACTTACAATTTCAATCCTATCTAGTCCCAACCCATTAACTGAATACAACTTTTACCTGTATCTATGCAAACTGCTGAAGAAGAAAATCTTTACCGCCTACTGCGTTCTGAAGAAATTGAAAACGTTATGCTGGGGCTGGAACTAGCTAAATCACTACAAATCAGTATAAAAACGTTTCTTTCGGAAATAAGACTGTTAGCGGAGTGTAGTTATGTTGAAAAAGGGATATCTATAGAAGCACAGATACTTCATGTGAATCAATGCACAAATCTGAAACTATATCAAAAAAAGTTGAAGAGTTTGCCTGAGTCAATCGACAAGCTTTTCAAATTAATGCAATTAGATATATCCTCCAATAATCTTACGACGCTACCTGACTCAATTGGGAATCTTACCCGGTTGTGGTACCTATCTGCTAATAATAATCAACTTATCCAGCTTCCGGAATCCATAGGTAGTTTACGGAATCTCGCGCGTCTTTTTTGTCAAAAAATCAACTTACAGCCCTTCCTGATTCAATAGGGCAGCTTATAGGACTGCAAGAACTACACCTGGATAGGAATCAGCTTATGGTACTTCCTCCTGCAATTCAAAAGCTAAAGGATCTATACTCTTTAAATGTAGAGAAAAATCAGCTGAGCGAACTTCCTGAATGGATGAGTAGTTTGCAAAGTCTAAGGCAACTGATTCTGGCTGATAATAAACTTACTATACTGCCTGAATGGATAGGGCAGCTAACTTTGTTAACCAAATTAAATATCTCCAAAAATAATTTTACTCTACTTCCTAATTCCATTGGCAATCTTATACAGTTAATGCAGTTGTACCTAGGGAGTAATCAGTTAATAGAACTTCCTGATTCAATAGGAGAATTTACTCATCTAACCTATTTTTCTATATACAAAAATCAGCTTACTCAACTGCCAGAATCCATCGGAAAGTTAACCGAATTGACAGAATTAAACATTTCCAATAATGAACTTACCTGTCTTCCGGAGTCTATTGGTAGCCTGAAAAGTCTGAACTATTTAAACATTTCCAAAAATCAGCTTACTACCTTTCCTGAGTCTATTGGAAATCTTACCTATTTATGGCATTTGAATGCTTCTGAAAATAACCTCACAATCCTTCCTGAATCGATTGGACAGCTTAAAAGATTAAAAGGCCTGGATTTGTCAAAAAATAAACTGACTGTACTGCCCGATTTGCCAGGAATACTGAATGGATTGAAAAAACTGGACCTATCAGACAATCAGCTTACTGAGCTTCCCGCATGGCTGGGAAAACAAAAACGGTTAACCGATTTGGATGTATCAGGCAATCCACTCTCTACAGAGATGCAACAACAACTCAAAGCATGGTTACCTAAATATAAAATTACTTTCTGACAGGATGTGGTTTGTAGATCAAATGTTATGCGCAACTATATAACTACTAGGGAAACATACTGAATATGACTTGTTTGTTATCAGAGAGTTTGATGTTTTTTACTGCGCCACCTCCTTCAAAACCAAAGGCAATGCCTACCACTTCAAGATCTTGTGAGGGAAGATCCTGAGTATAGGCAACCTGGCTGTCAACAAGAAATTCGAGTTTGTTGGTTGTGGTTCGTATATCAACTTTTACCCAGTGAGACAGATCTGCTCCAAATCCGGAAAGGTCATGAACTCGACCATCTACTAGTCCACGACCATCATATAGATGAGATGTAGACACACAACCCTTAGCAGTGATGGGTATATTGAATGGTATTCCGTTTGTTACCAAAAATACAATGGCTTTTCGGCAGCCTCCCATATTACTTATGGAACTACCCTTTACCATTGCGCTGAAATTAACTTTGGTAGCCTTTAAAGGCTGAAAATTACCTACATTATATAGTTCTGCGCGATAAGGTTTGACATCTGGTCGTAGAGAACGGCGGGTATAACTGCTAACAGGAATCTCAAGCCTGTCTTTATAGACAAATTCGTTTGATGGTAAATACAGTGGCTCTGATCTCTGGTCAATAAGTCCTAGCCACCCATCTGATTGTATGAGTAGTGGGTGTTTCCTGAGTAGCTGATCCCCCATTAAAAGCCTGGCTTCGTAGAATCCAGGTTTATAATAGATTGAAGTAAATGTATTGCCTTTGGCACTTACTTCTCTTTTGGTTTGCGCATCCCATGATTGTTGAATATATAGAGGTGTTGTGGAACTATCCACTTTATAGTTAAAAATAACGGTGTTAGGAATAGAGTGAGTCAGTGGTCGGCTACTAAAAACGGCGTGTGGTATTTTAGTTTTTTTGGTAAATGGCTTATAACTCACAACACAAAAAAGCAGGATCATCGCAAGCAGAACTCCTGTCCCCAATACTATCGGTCTGGATGGTCTTTTAGTAAGTATGGGCTTTGAATCTGGTAGGGTTGGTGCTGCTTGTTTGAAACTTTGCCAGTCTGGATACCCTGCATATACAGCCAGTGCATCCAATGTCGTTTCAGTTGGTAAATGAGGGTAATGTACTTTACCTAGTACTCGTCTGAGAGTGCTTTCACTTAGATTTACACCCGTTTTCTCCAGAATAGCTTGGTTTAACCGACTGAAATTCTTTCCAGTCCATTCGTTAACAGGGCCCCAGTCGAGACTATCTGTAATGGTTTTGACTAATCTTTGGCAATGTATGTCCATCAAAATCTGCTACAGGAAAAATAGAAGATGTTGGAAGTTACCAAATGCACTATTCATTTCCAACATGTCTCTCTACCCAGACACATGTTTGCTTCATTACTTCTTATCACAATTGGCCTTTACATTCTATATATCTGACTGTTGAGGGGAATCATATATTTTTAGGAGCAGCTAAGATATATTTTTTAATTATTTGAAAATCAGTGTGATATATCTTGACGGAATTTGATTGGTAAGAAAGAAAAGGCTTTCATGAGAAGAAATTAGCTTTGGCAGTGTAGATCTATTCTCATCTTTTATCAACCACTGTATTACTATTCAAACTATTCTATCTATGCGTATTATTTTCAGTATTTTTAGTTGTTTAATGTTACTGGCTTGCTCTAGCCATAAAGCACAATCCGACTTCTGGGATGGTCCGAATGCTTACCTTGGTCAATCACAACCAAGTGATACACCTTTGTGTTTTGCTCCACACTTGTTAACCGACTCTGGCTATTTTGTTCTGGCCAGAGTTGCCTTTTCACCTGATGGAAAAGAATTCTTTTATGGCAGTAACAACGAATGGTACAGCAATCAGCACCAGCGGCTCAATTACTTTCGTTTTGACAGTATTGCAGGAAAATGGGAGGGACCTTTTTTGCTTGCCAATCAATATGGTACACCTACATTTAGTATGGATGGGAAAACTTTACTTGTTACTGACAATACAGGTATTCAGCAAATGCAGAAGAATGCTTCTGGTTGGAGTTCGCCTCAACCCTGGCTTAAGCGGTCATATGTTTTATATAACTATATGCCAACTCTAAGTGGAAGAGCTTATGTAGGTAGTAATGGTACCTGGGGTTCGTCGAATGATTCGAATGCCTGGAAATTTGCTGTATTGCCTGCTGATCCGAGAGATACATCCATTCACAACCTCGGAGAACCATTAAATTCTCCAGGCTTTAATGGTGATTTGTATATAGCACCAGATGAATCCTATATGATTATCAGTGCCAAAGAAACTAAGGACTTTGAAAGTGAACTATGGATTAGCTTTGCGAGAGCAGACAAAACATGGACCACTCCACAAAGTTTAGGACCTGCTATTAATAATGGACTGGCTCATCGTTTTGGACAGTATGTTACTCCTGATGGCAAATTTCTGTTTTATACCAAAGGTACTAGTGAAAAAGACTGCGCTGTATACTGGGTTCGATTTGACCATTTGTTAACAGAATTAAAAGCTAAGGCAGGACTGTAGCCCATATTTACCATCACTCATATTTACTGATCTGTTATTGTGCTCGATATCTATGAGATTTGATTGTAGTTGTAAGTAAAAGGCCTGTAGAGTGAGTTTACAGGCCGTATTATCTACTCCTTGATTAACTAAAATCTATTTCATAACAAGCAGAATGAGACTTACAATTATAATCCCGACTAGATGGTAGCTCCCACTAATTAGTCCATACAGAATGGGACGAGGTATGTTGGGATTGATGGCAATGTTAACAGTATTGGAAAACAGATAGCCCACTCCAACAATGACAGCAAACTGGAAAGCGCTTTGATAGGTTTCGATATGCAAAGCATATACTAACAGCGCACTGGCAATGGTAATAACCAGACAACACAAGGCCGGCCCTACAAAGAAAATAGGGTCTGTGCTTTGTGTTGTATCGTTTTCTTTACCCAGTGAAATCTTATATAGTTTAGGAAAAAAGACAGTAAACCATAGTGAACCCAGAATGAAATAGATAATAAATGCAAGTAGAACACTCAACCAGGAAATATCTGTTAGTACATGTAACATAGTAGTTTTTTATTTTATAATGGTTTTTGGAAAAATTTTGTTTTATACAGGGCTTGAGAAAGAAATAGTCCAGACAATTACGAAAGGATGCGATGTGAGATTGGATACTTTTGTTCAAACCGATTTTTGTAGTGTATCCGTAAAGGATTAGTAAAGAAGGTTAGTAGATTTTGCGATACGCTTAGCTGACTTGTGCTTTTCATTGGTGACGATTTTAGTGATAGAGAATTATATATTACTGCTGCAAAGAAAAAGCTTCTGGTGACAGCCCTATGTCAGAGGTGAACTATACGAATACAATAATTTTCCTATCGTATATTTGTCCTTGCTTCATACAAAACATTAAGCAGGCTTAACATTAGGTGTAGTATCCTCTCTGTAATGATTCAGAATCAGTGATACCTCATTTTGTAATGAGACTGGCAAGTAATAATCACAAGTACTACTAATCATGGAAAGCACCGATACAAAACGAATTGCACGGTTAACTGCCATTCTTACTCAGTTGCAGACGAAACGACTTTTAACAGCATCCGAACTGGCACTGAAATTTTCAGTCAGTGTAAGAACGATTTATCGAGATATTCGGACGTTGGAAAAAGCGGGAGTACCTATTTTAACCGAAGAAGGCAAAGGATATATGCTTATGGAACATTACAGGCTTCCTCCTGTAATGTTTAGTGAAAATGAGGCAAATGCACTTATTCTTGCTCAGCAATTAGTTCTGAAAACAAAAGATGCTTCGTTCATCAACGATTATTCAGAAGCTGTTGAAAAAATTAAGGCAGTATTAAAACATAACCTGAAAGACAAAGCAAATTTACTGACTCAGCGTACACATACTCCCCAACTCAAGGCTATTGAAAGAACAAGTAATAATCTGTCTGCCTTGCAATTTGCCTTGACCAATTTTTATCTGGTAAAGATAGACTATATAAATGAAGAGGATACAACCTCAAGCCGAACCATTGAACCCTTCGCTTTATTAAGTACTGAAAACTGGTTGCTGGTTGCCTGGTGTCGTTTGCGTAGTGATTTTAGGTACTTTCGTCTTGACAGAATACAAAAGCTGGAAATACTCACCGAAAAGTTTACTCCTCATACGATGACTTTGCAAGAGTTTTTTGACCGATATCATTAGCTGTGATCGTTTCATTTGTAGGCGTAGCATTAAGGAAAAGAGTTGGATGCCTCTACAGGTCTTACACTATTTTAATCAGTTGGAGAGCAGGAGCAGTGCTGATTTGTTACTATACGACCGGAACTCTGGTCACATTGAATAAATATCCGAAGTATGTTCAATACAAATGACTGACTGGAAGTATGGTCAAAATGGTAATCGATGACTGAGTGATCGGAAAACTGTTCAGCAACACAAGTGACCATACTTCGAATCACTTTTACTTTTGACTGGAATACCAGTCGTATTTCAGAAATATTCGAACTCTGTTCACTTTCAACTTTGACTGTAAGTATGGTCACTGTGCTGAATAACTGTAAGTATGTTCAAACGTGACAACTATCTAATTATTAATCATGACCATACTTTCGGTCAACAGATAAACAAATTAATACATACAAGACCAAAGATATTGTGCTGCCTAATTCAAAAAACTGGTAGATGCAGCCGATGACTACCAAAGTCTGTCCGAGTTTCTCTGTGCCTGATTGATTGAGGAAATTAGTAAGAGGATATTGAGCAGAAATATATTTGAATAAAAGAAATGCCCCAAGAAAGTAATGAAATAAAACTACAACCAAGCCACAAGTTTGAAACAGATACATTCCTAACCGTTAATACCTCAACATTACCAACTACTACCAGAGTACCAAACAATATTTTTATCTAAAGGGGCTATATGTTGTTCTCTTGATGCAACAATTCCGATGGATCTGATCTTATTGTACCAGATTCGATAGGATTTAAATGCTGTTTGTATTGTTTTTTCTTCGTTTAGAGTATTGGTATTTTTGTCCAGTAATAATGGAAATGGAGAATATATATATGGATCTTCAAAATATATCTGATTGATCAAAAATAAGGCTTCTACCTGAAGTGAATACTCGGTTACTACACCTGTATAGACTTTAGATATCTTAGGATTATAACATTGTACAGGCAATGCAGATAGTGATTTGTCATTTTGATAGTTTAATAATTCCTCAATCATCTGAAGCTTTTGGCTTTCTGAGAAATCAGCATAGTACATATGACCTAAGTATCTGCATTTGTACATTTCTGTCGTATCCCTGGCAAGAACTATATGGTGTGTACCATTCTGTTTTCTTGAACTACAATTTGCTTTAATTTTTCTGAAAAATCCTGACTGAGTAATGCTATTGCCCATGGATAAAAGACAAAAAGACAAACAAAGAGCTTTCTTCAGTAAAGGAGAATAAATAAAGACAGAGTTACTCATTCATTCAAAATCTTTATGTTTTATTGGTGCTAGTTTTCGTAAAACTGTGGAAGGAATTATCGATTTGTTGAATAGTCTATAATTTTTCTGTCAACAAATCTATATACGGTGCCACAATCAGTATATTCTTCTTTGATTCTCTTATTTGAAAGTTCTCCATAAACCACATAGTTATGCTTTCTGGTGGTATCTTCATAATCCCTTTTACTGGTAAGTAAATAAATTTGCTTATTAGTGTCATACTTATTACCTGTAATTACAGAATCAATCCTCCATATAAGCTTATAATCATCACATTCCTCATTGGATGGTTCAACAATAAAAACACACTCTCTGCTATTCTCACAAGAGACTAATAATATAAATGCTATTAGTAGTAAAAATCTATTTAAGATTATCATATATATTGTATGCCTTATTAACACTAATGGTGGGGATGATCTTTTCGCATTCTGTCCTAATTATTTGAAGAATATCTCCGGTTTTTATGTATTATTTGGAGATTGTTATTTATTGGCATACTCTACCATCTGCTGTGTGTATGGAACTGAACACACATCAAAATATTCATAGATATCTCGGGCATTGTAAATTTGAATTGCTTTGTCAACTGCAGGATTTGAGATTAAAAATTGATTTCCATTTATCAGTTCTATTAAAATATCATTAACTGACCATGAAATCGCGTCTGCTGTAGGAAACGGATATCTATTGTTCAGGGTTACACTACTATTTTTTTTGAAACCGAGCTGCTCTAAAATTTCTGGTGTTAGTTTGTAGACCATGGAGTAATTTCTATTATCTGGTATATATTTGCTTGACTAGATTGCTCACTTATGCCTTTAAAATAATACCATCATTTTTTGCGGGTATAGTAAAGTAGTACAGCTCCACCACCAAAGGTTTTAGTCTTGATGAGGTTAAAAATAGTGCTGTTGTTTACATTTTCAAATAATGGCAAACCGCCTCCTGCCACAACCGGATGAATACACAGTTGGTATTCATCAATCAGATTCAGTTTCATGAGCTGTATAATCAAACTCCGGCTACCCACTAAAATGTCCCCATCTGATTGTTGTTTGAGGGCTAACGCAACTTCTTCAATAGGCTGACTGGCTAGTTGGGCACTATCCCATTCGGTTTCTTTGAGCGTATGTGAAAAGACGATTTTTGGAATTTTGTCTATCGCCGAAGCAAAGTCGTCCATTGATTTTTCACCGGAAGGACTTTTTACCAGATCTTGCCAGAATTTCATCAGTTGATACGTTATTCTGCCATATAGAATCACACCTGAGTCGGTTAACAGTTCCTGATAATGTTGATGTATTTCTTCATCTGGCTCTGATGCTGTATGATCACAAAATCCATCAATTGTCATATTGATTGCTGCAATTATCTTTCTCATATCTGTTTTAGTTATTTTACATTAAGAGTCATTTGTGAACATAGTATAATGCCGGGTTGCAGCTATCGCAATCTAATACGATAGCTGCAACCCGGCATTATATAAAGTTTATTGAAGGAAAAACTTGTCACCTGCGAATCAACACTGAAATACAATATGTTGTAGAGGATCAATTATTTCATTCACATAAACTTCTATATCAGCTATATTATTTTCTCCCTGTTGTGCTTCAAATTCGCTCAATAGATCACCTATATACTCTTCTTCTACTTCTGTCTTGTTTTTTAAAATTATTCGTATCCGGATATCTTGATTTTCTGCTAGCTCAAAGGAAACACTTAAAAAATTGTCATTTATATTTCTGTGTAATGCATCACAAAGCAGACATGCCTGATATTTCATATATACATCTTTCATATAACCTCGCTTTTGGAAAAAAGGAGATAGTGCAGCCATGTATAATATTTAGGCATCCATTCCCCTTTTGTTTCATTGAATTTTTCCCTTGTTAGATATATCTCTTCAAAAATTATAGTATAGTCAGGCAAGTCCTTGTAAATTTTGCCTTTATTATGCTCTCCAAGTTCGGTTTCTGCCAGTAACACAATCTGAATGGTAAGGTTTTTCTTTTCTACTACATAGCTTACGTCCAAAATATTTGATCCGGCATTAATCATAAATGCCTGCATTAAGGCATAATGGATACGTATATATTCAGTGTTATATTCCATACTATTAGTGAAAATCCAAGTCTACTTTGTAGTATGTTAAAAGAACTTAAGCAATTAAGTGATTTTGCAATGTAGACCCATCTTTAGAGTATTTTTATTAGTATTAGTGGGTGTGTTATTGTCTCTCTACTATGTAATTTAGTTCCGTTACTCCACAGCCAAAGCGATGAGTAGTTAATAATTTCAGGTTTACTTTGTCTTTGATACCGGTAAACAGTGGAATACCTTGTCCAAGAATAACAGGATTCACAAATAGCCAGTAGCCGTCAAGTAAGTTCTCCTGAATAAGCGCATGTGTGGCTGTCGGACTGCCAAAAACCAGTATGTCTGCACTTTCACCATTGCTGGATTGTTTTAGTTTATGTATTTCGTTCGCAAGGTTATCACTAATAACTTTTGTATTCGTCAAATCGGTGTCTTTCATTGTTTTTGATAAAACAACCTTGCGAGCTTGGTTATACCACTTTGCATGTTCAATATCGTGTTTAGATGCATCTGGCTTGTCTCCTGCAGTTGGCCAGTAACTTTCCATCATCTCATACGTTACCCGTCCATATAAGGCAGTATCGCCTTCACCTATCCGCTTCCCGACATAATCAAAAATTTCTTCATCAACCTTAATCCAGTTCATCTCTCCGTTTGGTCCTGCTACAAAACCGTCAAGTGATATGTGCATAAATGAAATAATCTTTCTCATTTTTTCATGATTTGTTTAGGGTTGTAAAATTGGGTATTTAAGTGGTCGAACGCGAGTGTAAATACGACATTTTATAGGGCTATTTACGGCAAAAATTAATCAGCAACTTTTACCCTTCATTAACAAGTCATTAACCTGAGACCAACACAAAAACTTTTAAGTTTGCTGATCTTCACATATACCCAAATCATCATTTGTCCAGAACATTAATGACAACTTCAATAATGAAAAAATACTTCTCGAAACTCCAGGCTTTTACTTTCCTAACCATATTACTTATGAGCAATCACTGCTTAGGACAAGCTCAAGCAAACATGCCCAAGAAAAAAGAAAGTGAATCCAACACACTATCTGTCAACAGCCAAAAATTTATAAAAACTCAGAGCCTGAATAAAGGTGATAATGTTCATTGTAGCCTGCAAGACAAAGCGGGTAATCTTTGGTTTGGCACCACAGCCGATGGTATTTATAAATATGACGGAAATTTTTTCACCCATTTCACGATGGCAAATGGACTGAACAGCAATACGGTTTGGTGTATGTTGAAAGATAAAAGCGATAAGATTTGGATAGGCACCTCCGATGGTATTTGTCTTTACAATAACAATAAATTTACTAAAATTCAAATCGCTCTACCAACTGATATGCTAAGTAGTAAATATGATGTATGGAGTATTATGCAGGACAAGAGTGGAAAACTATGGTTTGCAACAGGTGCTGGTGTTTATGTATATGATGGAAAATCATTCGTTTCGTTTACTGTTACCGAAGATGTAAAAGATTGTAGTTTTAAAATAGAAAAGATTTTAGAAGATAAAGCTGGTAACTTCTGGTTTGGTGGGCGTTGTAATCCAGGCGTATATTGCTACGATGGAAAGACCATAACCCATCTTAAACCAAATGGCGATGATTGGGTTTGGCCCGTTTTGCAGGACAAAAAAGGAAATATATGGTTCAGTAGTTGGAAAGGAGCCTACCGTTATGATGGCAAATCATTTAGGATCTTTACAAAAAATGATGGCTTAGCTGATAATGTTGTTACTCGAATTATGGAGGATAAGAAAGGAAACCTTTGGTTTGGTGGTGGACTTAGCCGTTACGATGGTAAATCTTTCACCCGTTTTACAACAGAAGATGGGATAACGAATAGTGGTATCTGGACAATTTTGGAAGATAATTCTGGAAATTTTTGGATAGGCACAAATGAAACAGGTTTGTACCGCTACGACGGAAAAACATTTACTAAATTTTCGAAATAAACACTTCAATAACATATCTTCAAATGTGAATTCACATTTTGATAAAACTAAAAATTCTGATTTTTAGATGACAGGTTCTACTTTTGGCCTTTTGCAAAAATGAGTTTTCAATGTAAGGTAGATTGCCCTGTTTCTACTAGTAATCTCTTACATTTTCATTTAACCACTTAATCCGAATGAAGATACGTTTTTTCTCAACCCTACTAGTTACTATCCCGTTTCTTACTCTTTGTCCTTCTTTTGCTCAAAAAAATGCGAAGTCCAAACACCCTAAGAATGTTATTCTGCTGATTGGGGATGGCATGGGAACTGCACAGATTTATGCTGGCCTTACGGCCAACAAAGGTTCTTTGAATCTGGAACGATTCCCCTATGTAGGCTTTCATAAAAACCAGTCTGCCGATGATTATGTAACCGACTCAGGGGCAGGGGCAACTGCATTAGCTATTGGCTATAAAGCCAATAACGGAGCTATTGGAGTCGATTCTACCAATCAGGCCCGGCCTACCATACTGGAAATTGCGGAACATAATAAGTTGTCGACAGGACTGGTGGTAACCTGCTCAATGACACATGCCACACCAGCTTCTTTTATTGCCCATCAGCCGAAGCGGACTATGGTAGAAGAAATTGCTGCTGATTTCTTGAAAACAGATGTAGATGTATTCATTGGTGGTGGCCGAAAACATTTTACTCAAAGGGCAGATGGAAAGAACCTGGTAGATAGTCTTCGGGCCAAAAATTACCAGATTGCCAGTTCACTTCCTGAGGTGACCAAAACTACATCGGGCAAGCTGGCAGGTTTTCTGGCAGATGAAGAATTGCCTAAATTTTCAGAAGGCAGAGGCGACCAGTTGCTTCAATCTACCCAAACAGCTCTTCAACTGCTGACTCAGAACAAAAAAGGGTTCTTTCTGATGGTAGAAGGATCTCAGATTGACTGGGGCGGACATGCCAATGATACTCAGTATATCGTTAATGAAATGCTTGATTTTGATAAGGTAATCGGAGCAGTATTGGATTTTGCTCAGAAAGATGGCAATACCCTGGTAATTGTTACAGCCGATCATGAGACAGGTGGTTTTGCACTGGTAGGGGGTGATATGAAAACCGGGAAGGTAGAAGGTCAGTTTGTGACCAAACACCATACTGGCGTGATGATTCCTGTATTTGCCTATGGACCAGGATCTGAAGCATTTTCGGGAATCTATCCGAATACGAAGATTTTTGATAAGATGCTAAATGCTTTTGGGTTCAAAGCTTACTAACTCTCAAATTAATCATTTGTCATATGAATGTTTTAAAATGGCTTGAGGACTGGTATGCTAATGAATGTAATGGGGATTGGGAGCATACCTTTGGAATTAAAATTGAGACACTGGATAATCCGGGATGGATTATTAAAATAGATTTAGAAGAAACATCTTTAGGAGATGTAGTCATTCCTTATCAATACTTTGAAAAAGAGGAAGGTGATTTCTATGGTTTTAAGATAGAGAATAAGCAATATAATGCATTTGGCGATCCATCCAAACTAGAGTTTCTATTACTTAATTTTCAAAAGATTGTTGAGGATACTATAAGAGACCCTGAGATGTAATACCCTTTACAGACCAGGAGCGAAATAGCTCCATTCACTTCTGGTCTTTTATGCTATGACCTGCATCCAGCTATCACTATAAAAATAGTTGGCTCAGAGAAAGTGTATACGCTAATTGAACTGCTTTGAAAAAAGTTAGTTGGAAATGATGTGATCTATCGCTTAGTTCAGTTTAATTTACAGTGTCTCAATAGAACCTGCTATTCTGGTTCCTGTTTCAACGTATCTAAACTACTCCCGATAACATCACCACTCATGAGCCGTATGAAGTATGTATTGATTATTCTTTTTTCAGCTATGGTTGTCATAGAAGCTACTGCACAAAACCCTGTTCGTTTGGCTATTGCCGGATTAAGTCATGGGCACGTGGATTGGGCATTTAATCGTCAGAGTAAAAATGATACGAAAATTGTAGGTATCTACGAGCCCAATCCCAACCTGGTTAGTCGCTATATGACTCGGTACAAGCTTGATAAGAGTCTGTTTTTTGATGATCTGACTAAAATGCTGGACCAGACAAAGCCAGAAGCTGTGTCAGCTTTCGGTGCCATTAGTGATCACATTGTGGTTGTACGTGCCTGTGCTCCCAGAAAAATCCATGTAATGGTTGAAAAGCCGTTGGCAACTACTTTGGCAGATGCAAAGGAAATTCAAAGTCTGGCAGAGAAAAACAATATTAAAGTGCTGACCAACTTTGAAACTTCCTGGTATGCCAGCAACCAATATGTCAACGATTTGTACCAGGCAGGAAAACTAGGGGAAATCCGAAAAGTAATGGTCAATGACGGACATCAGGGGCCTAAGGAGATTGGAGTGAGTAAGGAGTTTTTTGATATTCTAACCGATCCTGCTAAAAATGGGGCAGGTGCTTTGTTTGATTTTGGTTGTTATGGAGCCAATCTGATGACCTGGTTGCTAAAAGGGGAGAAGCCTGTTTCTGTGACAGCTGTTACTCACCAGAACAAACCCAACGCTTATGAGAAAGTAGATGATGAGGCTACCATTATTTTACAATATGCCAAATCCCAATGTATTATCCAGGCATCCTGGAACTGGACTTTCTCACGTAAGGATATGGAAGTATATGGAACGATGGGGTATGCAGTGGCAGTAGATCCTGTAACGATCAGAGAACGTTTGCAGGAAAAAGCACCTGAAGAAAGAAAGAAAATAGAACCCCGTCCGGCTCCATTCACAGATCCTTTCTCTGTTTTGGCAGATGTAGTACGAGGCAGATTAAAACTGGACAAAAATGATTTGTACGAATTGCCTGTCAATGTAACGGTAGTTGAAATCCTGGAAGCTGCTAAAAATTCTGCCCAGTCAGGAAAGACTGTTTTGTTGAAATAAACTAATCACTTTCGTTGGTTTTTGTCCTTCTAAAACAATCTTTCCGCTACGGTGGGACAGGTGTGACAAGACCAGCGGCCTTTGGATCTGGAGTGTGCTTTTGCTCGGAAACCGAACTTTATTTGCCATGAGGTCCTAACTCATACACAATCTGACTTACCGATTGACTGGAATCAAAAATTTCTCCTAAGCTATAGCAGTAATTTTGCTCTGATTAACTTCCTACGAAAATTATTCGATTTCCGTAGGAAGTTATTTGATTTTCATTGTTTTGTGTTCGGAGGTGAAGTTACTTTTGTACCATCATTTTAAATCTATAGGTTATGTCTGCACAATTGCCAATACGTAGATTAGGAACCAGCGGACTGGAAGTCTCCGCAATCGGTTTGGGTTGTATGGGGTTAAGCTTTGGATATGGCCCTGAAACAAGTAAAGAAGATGCTATCAAATTACTACGCAAGGCGTTCGAACTGGGTGTTACTTTTTTCGATACTGCCGAAGCCTATGGCCCCTTTGTAAATGAAGCGCTTTTAGGCGAGGCACTGGCACCGTTTCGGGATCAGGTGGTGATTGCAACCAAATTCGGATTCAAGAATGGAAAAACGGATTTGGGCCTGGACAGTAGCCCACAGAACATCCGGAATGTGACAGAGGCAGCGCTCAAACGATTAAAAATAGACCGGATTGACCTTTTGTATCAACATCGTGTAGATCCGATTGTACCCATAGAGGATGTAGCCGGAACAGTGAAGGAGCTGATCAAAGAAGGAAAAGTAAAATATTTTGGTATGTCTGAAGCAGGGGTAGAAAGCATCCGCAGAGCACATGCCGTACAACCTGTGACAGCTCTGCAAAGTGAATATTCTCTCTGGTGGAGAGAACCTGAAAAAGAAATATTGCCTACGCTGGAAGAGCTAGGGATCGGTTTTGTTCCCTTTAGTCCGCTTGGCAGAGGCTTTCTCACAGGTACCATCAATGCAAACACAAACACCAAATTTGACCCAACGGATTTTCGCAATATAGTGCCCCGATTCAATGAGGAAAATCGAAAAGCCAATCAGATTGTGGTAGAGAAGCTGACGGAGTTTGCCAAAAAGAAACAGGTCACTCCTGCACAGATAGCTCTGGCTTGGGTGCTGGCTCAAAAGCCCTGGATTGTTCCGATCCCTGGTACTACCAAAATTCATCGGTTGGAAGAAAACCTGAAGGCTTCGCAGATAATTTTAACTAAAGAGGATCTACAGGAGATTGAGGATGTATTTTCAACTATACAGGTACAGGGAGCCAGATATCCTCAACACTTACAACAAAGAGTCGGTAAGTGATCTACCCGAGGTTGGCCTTTGGCCTTTGGGCAGGAGGATCGGAGAAAAGTGCCCTTTTTTCTAACACACAAATCTGGCTCACCAAATTCTCATTTGGTGCCCCTATTTTGGGCAAGCAAAAAAGTGACATGGTAGGAAGAGGGATGAAAGAGAGAATAAATCAACGCAGAAAGATAGATTTTTCAAAAGATAACCAACATCCATACTCTTTTAAATTCACAGGCGTTGGTTATAAGGCTCACCTCCAAAATTCAGGATGATCCATGTTACTTTTGATTCCTCCTATTCGTTTGATTTTCGTAATGATTGGTTTGATTTTCGTTGTTTTCTTAGGAGTTATTCCTATAGTTTTGTATCTGTGTTAAAGTGGAATCTGGATAACAGTACTATGAATGAACTGCATACTATCTGTGAAACATACCGTAACCTGGATCTGGGTAAACAAAATGTGGCTCTGGCTACTGTTGTTCAGGTAAGAGGTTCTTCTTACAGAAGCCCTGGTGCCCGTATGCTTATTATTGATGATGGCAGATGGTTTGGCTCTATCAGTGGAGGATGCCTGGAAGGAGATGCCTTGCGTAAAGCCCGCCAGGTTATGCGGGAGAAAACACCTCTATGTGTTACATATGATACGAGGGATGATGAAAATAAAAGCCTTGGGATTAATTTAGGGTGTAATGGGGTGATAGATGTGCTCTTCGAAGCGGTAGACCCTGATGATATGGCTAATCCCATTCATTTTTTTGAGCAACTGATTAATTTACAGCAGGAGGTTGCTGTAGCTACTATCTTTTCAGGTAATGAAGCATTTCTTGGGAAAAAAATGGTAGTGAAACAAACTTTTGCCATAGATGAGAATATTCAGTATCCAGACCTTTGCTTCCAGCTTGAGAAGGACCTGATAGAGCTGCTGGGAACCAAAAAATCCAGAGCCCAACAGTATACAGTCGGAGAAGAGACGTTTGATATATTTCTAGAATTGATACAACCTCCCATTCGGTTACTAATTTTTGGAGGTGGATTTGATGCCCGTCCTCTGAGTCAACTGGCTAAGAACCTGGGATGGAACGTAACGGTTACTGACGAATGTGTAGCCCATATTGCACCCGTTTTCTTTCCTCAGGCAGATACGCTTTCACTTTGTCACAGAGAATTTGTAGACCAGGAATTTGTAGTCCAGTCCAACACTGCCTGTGTACTTATGTCTCACAATTATGAGTATGACAGGGATATCCTGAAAAAACTGCTAAAAACTACTACTCCCTATATTGGTATCCTGGGACCGAAAAAGCGGTTTGAGAAAATGATAGCTGAATTTACCGATCAGGGTATATATTTTTCGGATAAAGATTGGGACCGGATTCATGCTCCGATAGGACTGGACATAGGAGCAGAAACTCCTTATGAAATTGCTGTGGCCATTACAGCTGAAGTCATGGGTAGATTTACCCGCCGGCAGGCTGGTTTTCTCAAATTGCGGCAGGGACCTATCCATCATCGTGATACCCAAAGCGATCAGGTTTTTAAAGAGGCTACTCTTTGAAATAAGTATACCCCACTCAGTATCTCCTTATGCCAGAATATAAATCTGGCCTACCTTCTCTTATCCGCAAACCGGATATTCTTTCGACAAACAACTTATTTTCTCGCCCAACTGCGATAAACAGGCACCCAATGTTATATCGTAGGGGCAATTTGTCGATTGTCTAAAATATATATTAGTGTAAAATAGATTGACGATCTTTAGTCTGCTGTTTTACCACTTTTTAATTTCTACCTGATATGAACCGAAACCAAACCTTTATAAACCAGCTACTGCCATCTTTCTATGGCATACAATCAATGTGGGCTTTAGCCATACATAAGCAATTACTCCAGAGATCATTGCAGCTACACTAGACTATTGTTATACAGTTTAACATTGATCCTATGAACAAGGTAGAAACCCTGGAAGAATTATATAAGCAAAAGTTTAACCGATTGCCTGCTCGTATAGGTAATGGCATCGGGCATTTCAATCTGTTTCGCTTAGAGCCTTTAGTGGAAGGACAACCCACTTCTATTCCCTACAAAAGACGTGACTATTATAAAATTATGTTCGTTTTTGGTAAAAGTAAGGTGCACTATGCTGATAAAGTAGTGGAAGTACACAAACAAGCTTTATCTTTTTCCAATCCTCAAATACCCTATAAATGGGAACATCTGGACAATATCCGGCAGGGTTTTTACTGTATTTTTAATCAGCAGTTTTTTCATCAGTTTGGCGATCTGGCTCAGTATACCATTTTTCAACCGGAGGGCACACATATCTTTGAACTGACTGACGAACAGGTAAGCAGAGTACATGCAATCTATGAACGGATGTTTGAAGAAATCCATTCAGATTATACACACAAGTATGACCTGCTACGCAATCTGGTGTTTGAACTGATTCATTTTGCTATGAAAATACAGCCCGCAGCCCGAAGTGAAAAGCAACAATTAAATGCCTCTCAACGAATTGTATCTCTATTTTTAGAACTGCTGGAACGACAGTTTCCGATTGATCAGGCCCATCAGCAGGTAAAGTTGCGGGCAGCCTCTGATTTTGCCAATCAACTCAATATCCATGTGAACCATTTGAATCGGGCAATTAAAATGATAACTCAGAAAACGACTTCGCACCTGATTGCCGAACGTATTTTGCAGGAAGCAAAGATTCTTTTAAAGCACAGCAATTGGCAGATATCCGAAATTGCCTATGCATTACGATTTCCGGAGGTGACCCATTTTGATAACTTTTTTAAACAACATGTAGGTGTCAATCCTTCCAGATTCAGAAATAGTTAGCAAACTATTTACCTGGAATACTACTTTAGATTACAGTTGCATTGGGATGTCTGTTTATTCATAGGAGAAGAAGGGGGGGTATCTGCTAAGTAGCTTTCTACATAGATTTTATCAGGATTCTGAATTATTATATTCAGAATCCTGATGTGTTTTCTACGAATTGGAAAACTCTGTACTGAAGGGTTGGTTATAAAATCGTTTACCTATGCTTTTGTACAAAGCGTTGGCTACAGCCCCAAATACAGGTGGAAAGGGTGGCTCTCCCAAACCTGTAGGGTCAACTTCACTCTGAATAAAGTGAACCTCTATTTTTTTAGGAGCTTCATTATTGCGAATAATACGGTAATTATGAAAATTACTCTGTTCCGGAGCCCCTTCCTTGTGAGTCAACGCCCCATACAATGCATTGCCAATACCATCTACAACGGCACCCTGTACCATATTAGTGGCAGCATCCGGATTGACAACAATGCCACAATCTACCACGCTGGTTACTTTTTCGACATAAGGTTGTCCATTTTTGATAACCATATCTACAACATGAGCAGCATACGAGTTGTGGCAAAAATAAGCTGCTACGCCTCGACCGTATTTGCCGTTTTCAGATTTTCCCCAACCCGATTTTTCCCTCAATAATTGCAAAACAGCTGCATACCGATCCACATCATATTCGTTGTTTTTTCCTACCGGATTTTC
The DNA here is from genome assembly GCF_030068605.1 of Xanthocytophaga agilis. Lineage (NCBI taxonomy): Bacteria > Pseudomonadati > Bacteroidota > Cytophagia > Cytophagales > Rhodocytophagaceae > Xanthocytophaga > Xanthocytophaga agilis. The sequence continues at coordinate 99,130 of NZ_JASJOU010000017.1, read as the reverse complement.
CTTTGCCCTTTTCAATAGTTCCAGACGCATCTCAATAGGATCTTTTCCCATTGCTTCTGCCAGTTCGTCTAAAAACGATTGTTCAGCTGCTGCATTAAAGTTAGAGCCGGGAGCACGAAAAGCTCCAACAGTTATATTGGATGGAATCTCCCAACCTTCAACCATATAGTGATCCACGGCTCCAGCCGGAAAGCGGTTGGCATGCACCGGATGTTCAGGAATACCTCCTCCTTTGATATGAAAGGCTATCAGGTTTTTATTGGCATCCAATGCTGCACGATAAGTGGCCGTATACATGGGGCGATAGATACCATAGGTCATATCATCTTCACGGGTATAGATGAGTTTAACAGGTGCTTTCGCCTTCTGAGAAATCAAGGCGGCTTCTACCAGATAATGATCATAGGCTCTGCGTCCAAAACCACCACCCATCCGGGTCATTTGTATGTCGATTTTATCTATTGGCAAGCCTAATCGTGCTGAAAGAGTTCTTTCTGCAAATTCGGGAGCCTGAAGTGGTCCGGCCAGTAATGCTTTTTCGGTAGTGACATGGGCAAAGAAGTTCATAGGCTCCATGCAATTATGAGCCAGAAAAGGTGCTGTGTACGTGCGTTCGATTACTTTTGCCGCATTTTTGAAAGCCGTTTCCGGATCACCGTCTTTTCGTAAAAGCTTGGCAGATTTAGCACTCATCTCTTTCATTTTTTCCAGATGCCCCTTTGTGTTTTCAAGCCCGGCCGGAACCAGTTGTTCGACTTTACGGCCAAATGAATTTACAGTTTCTTTCTTTTCAGGAGTGAGTGTCCATTCAGCTTTCACCTTTTTACGGGCATTCATTACCTCCCATGTACTTTTACCCACTACAACTACCAGTTCATTAAAGGAGCATGTGTCAAAACTCTCCTTCGCATAGGTATCCGGAAATACATCAATGGTGAAAGCTGCCGTAATACCTGGCATTTTTAGCGCTTGCGACGCATCAAACGATTTTAACTGCATGCCAAAAGCAGGTGGGTGAACCATCATCGCAATGAGCATACCTTCCTGCTGATAATCTAAACCAAACAAAGGTTTGCCGGTAACTATTTTTTTTCCTTCAACATTCTTCTGTGCTTTGCGAACAATGTCAAAGGATTTCACTTCTTTCAGTTTAACATCTTTGGGTACAGGAATCGCTGCTGCTTTGCTACTCATCTCTCCATACGTAGCAGTTTTTCCGCTTGCATGCGACAACACACCTGCTTTTGTCATTACTTCGTTTACTGGGACACCCCAGGCTTGTGCAGCAGCTTGCTGCAACATCTGACGGGCAGCCCCTCCTACTGTACGCAGTGGCTTCCAGGCTTGCCGTACCGATTGGCTACCTCCACTAAACTGGCGAGCATACAGGGAAGAGTCAAATGGTGCGATCTCAACCACTACATTTTTCCAGTCTGCATCCAGTTCCTCTGTAATCATCATGGGTAATGAGGTCATTACGTTTTGTCCAAACTCTGGATTAGGACACATGATTTTGATCACATTGTCTGGGGTAATTTTAATATATCCACTTAGTTGATTCCATTGTTCGGAAAGCTGTAATTCTTCCATTTTGTCAGCAGAACGAAAGCTTGACAACCAGCTAAAACTTAACAGTAAGCCACCACTGGAGAGTAAGGAAGATTTCAGAAAGGAACGCCTGCTATATGTATTTTCCATCTTTTTTCGATTATGAGCAAAATGCAAGACTATAAAACTATTTTTTAGCAGCTGATTTAATGGCTTCCCGAATACGCAGATATGTACCGCAACGGCAGATATTGCCACTCATAGAGGTTTCTATCTCTTCATCGGTAGGATTGGGATTACTTTTCAATAATGCCGCTGCACTCATAATCTGACCAGTCTGGCAATACCCACACTGAGCCACATCGTGGTCAATCCAGGCTTGTTGTACAGGATGATCACCCGTAACAGACAATCCCTCAATCGTTGTAACTTCCTGTTTGTTTACTACGGAGACCGGGAGTTGGCAGGAACGAACGGCCACTCCATCCAAATGAACAGTGCATGCTCCACACATTCCGATGCCACAGCCATACTTGGTGCCTGGCAAATTCAGATGATCTCGCAAAACCCAAAGGACAGGCGTAGTAGGATCAAGATCTACCTGTCGGATTTTTCCATTAATTTTCAGACTAAACTTAGCCATAATTACTTGTTTGATAAATAGATAGGGTACTATAAAAGTACTTCTCTGATAGGTTTTAACCTTACAGAAATCAAACAATAAGCTATGATTTTCAAACTATTGAGTTAGAAGAAGATGCTAAAAAGCTGTCAGGATTCTAGGATGAGAAATGTAGTGAAATAGATTTTATGCAATTATTTCCATTTTTAATTTTATTTTAGAGATATTGCAGCGTTTTAGTTGATACAATTCGTTTGTCTTTGGCTGCATATGAAACTTAACGCGATACAAATCAGAGATTTGCAGGAACGACTCTGCAATAACGACCAGGAAGCTTTTGCCGCTTTGTACCGTTTGTTTTTTATGCGTTTGTTCCAGTTTACCAAGATGTATGTTCACAGTCGGGAAACAGCCGAGGAATTGGTAAATGACATCATGCTAAAATTGTGGCATCGTCGTAGCGAAGTACTTAAAATTCAGAATCTGGAAACATATCTGTTTGTATCTGCTCGTAACCGATCTCTTAATTACCTGTCTCAGCATTCTCCTTTTCACATTTCACTCGAGCCTGAAAGTGGTGAGATTGAGATTGTCAACACAGACGATCCTGAAAAGATACTGGAATGGCGTGAAATTTATGAATTGCTCATGCAAGCCGTTGAGGAACTACCTGATCAGTGCCGTACCGTTTTTAAACTTATCAAAGAAGAAGGTATGAGTTACAAACAGGTAGCAGAAATACTGGATCTGTCTCCTCGTACTGTAGAAACTCAGCTATTTCGGGCTATGAAAAAATTGCACAAGGTGTTGGGTAATTATATGGATACCAATACAAAGTCGTCTAAGCTGCCTGGTTCTCCGTCTATACTGCCTCCAGAAGGTTCTATTGTACTTTTGATACTATTTTTGGATTTTCTTTAATTTTTTTTCGACTGCTTGTAAGTAATCTTCTTCGTTTCCCTGTCTATACTAATGGACGTCCGCCATTTACCTTAGTATGAACGAAGAACGAATACTTTATCTCTTTACCCGAAAACTTGCGGGTACCCTTACCTCTGACGAATCAACTGAACTGGAATCATTGCTGATACTTTATCCGGCAATGGTGCAGAAGCTACAGTTACTTGAGCAATTCTGGAACGACCGTACACAAACCAGCACGGTTAATGTAGAAGTGTCGTTGCAAAAAGTACTAGGTCAGATTCGCGATTTACCAGCTGAAGGAGAGCCTTCAGAAGAGAATGATAATATACTTGTGATAGGCAAATCTCCATGGTCAGTGTGGAAATGGCTATCAGCTGCTGCTATTATCGGACTTATATTGGTTAGCGCATGGGTAGGATATCAATATAGTAATTTGGGTAGTCATATTTCTTTGATTGAAAAGAAAAATGCGAAAGGGGTAAGAAGTACCATTGAATTGCCAGATGGTAGTAAGATATGGCTCAATGCCGATAGTCGGATAACCTATCCACAGGCATTTAATGAAAAAACACGGGAAGTACATCTGTATGGAGAAGCCTTCTTTGACATTCGGAGAAATCCTTCCAAGCCTTTTATTATTCACCTGACGCAGGGTACAGTGCGGGTACTGGGTACCTCGTTTAACATTCGTGCATACGAAGATGAAGACAAGATTGAAACCTCGGTAGCTACCGGAAAGGTGGCTTTCATTCCCAAAGCAGTAACACAGTTAACCAGTGATACAGTTTTTCTTACACCCAATCAGAAGGCTCTTTATAGCTTTCGCTCAGGTAGACTTATTACACAGGCTACCCAGAGTACTGACGATAAAGCCTGGATTGAGGGTCGCTTGATTTTCAAGTCGATGACACTGGAGGAGATTGCACAGCAGCTAGCACGTAACTTTGGTAAGAAAGTCATTTTCCGCAGCGAAGGGCCTAAAAAGTATCGGCTTACAGGAGCATTTTCCAATAATACATTGGAAGAAATCATGTTCTATCTCTCTAAAACCAGGGATTTTAACTATCAGATTACCAATGAAGAACTGGTGATTGGTGAAAATCCCAAGCAGCCTGGTATATCTGAAGAAACAGACCAATGAGACATACGAAGAGAATTTCATTAAAGTATGAGATATCATTGCTAAAAGACAACTCTTCAAAGTTGCTCTACTTAAAAATCACTTCTTAATCCTTACGAAAGATGCTACAATTTTCTACTCATCCCCGTTATCACTTACTCCGGTGCAGCTGGTTTGGGTGTTTTCTGGGTTTTGGCTTGCTGACCACACATGCACAGATAGCCTCATCGGCACCCTTGCGAAAGTATAGTCAAAGTAGTATAACGCTACAAGGTAATACACCATTACAGGAATCTACCATTACTCTACAAGTATCCAATGAAAAGTTAAGTTCGATATTTGACAGAATTGAGAAGCAAAGTCATTTTGTGTTTGTCTACTCAAATGATGAGATAAATACTACACAACGCATCAGCTTGCATATACAGCAAAAGCAATTAAACGAAGTTCTCAATGAGTTGTCTGGAAAGTTTGGGTTTACATTTGAGATTCTGAAAGACAAAATTATTCTAAAAGGAAATGCAGAGTCTAAGGCTAATGATCAGGCACACACCATATTGCCTGGTGAAATGCTCAATTCCCTGGAAGCTCGGCTTAATGCTACCCGTTCACAATTTGCAGATATTACCATTACAGGAAAAGTTACCAGCGAAAATGGAGAAGGAATGCCTGGGGTAAGTGTTTCTATTAAAGGCACGACCATAGGTGCGTCTACTACCGTAGATGGTTCATATACGCTAAAAGTGCCTGACAGCCAGGCGAATGGTGTATTAGTGTTTTCCTTTATTGGCTATGTGTCCGAAGAAGTGGCTATTTCTGGCCGTACAAAGATTGATGTTACGCTACTTCCAGATATTCAGTCACTTAGTGAAGTGGTAGTGGTAGGATACGGTACTCAGCAACGGAAAAACCTAACTTCTTCAGTAGCTACACTTGGAAAAACAGATATTGAGAATCGTCCAACCACCAACGCGTATCAGGCTATGCAAGGGTTGGCAGCTAACGTGACTATTCAGCAAAATACCGCTGAGCCTGGATCTGTACCCGTATTTAATATTCGTGGTGTGGGATCTTTTTCATCCAACAATGAACCACTCATTATCATTGATGGACTCATTGCAGGAAGTTTGGGAATGGCCAATCTGAATCCAAATGATATTGAAAACATTACTATTCTGAAAGATGCTTCTTCCGCTGCTATTTATGGTTCACAGGCTGGGAATGGCGTGGTATTGGTTACAACCAAACGAGGAAAAACAGATCAGAAACCCACCGTTCGATACAGCACACTGATTGGCTGGCAAAATCCAACTACATTGCCCAAAGCCGTAGAAGGATGGGAGTTTATGACGCTGAAAAACGAAGCATTGGTAAATAGTGGTCTGGCTCCTCAGTTTTCTCCTCAGCAGATTCAGGCGCAACGTGACAGAGGCTCCTATCCCTGGATGCTCGATGAAGAGTTTCGTAAAAATGCTCCTCAGATCAAACACGATCTAACGGTGAGTGGTGGTGGAAAAAATACTACCTATCTGGCTTCATTTGGTTATCTGGATCAGGATAACATGCTCAATAACAAATATGTGCGTGATGCTGGCAATGAGTTTTACTACAAACGATACAATGCCCGTCTGAATCTAACTACACAAATCAATAAGATGCTCTCGATAACAGTGAATACTGCTTATGCTAGAGCAGCTACCCGTAGCACCCCATTTTCAATGGGAAATATTATTCGTGATGCCTTGCGGACACCTCGTATCTATCCATTAGTGAATGAAGATGGTACATTTCCTACCACTGCCAGTCTGTCCAACAACAACCTAGCCTTATTATCTCAAGGTGGATTTAATCTGATGGAAACGGATAACCTGGTAGGTACACTGGATGCTACACTTACTCCACTGGAAGGATTACGTTTTAATATGAATATGTCTGGAAATTTCTTCCAGTATAATCAGCAGACACAAATTCGAGCATTTACGTATAGTTCACCCTATCCGTCTGATCCGCCACGAAACAACGAGCAGGTGAAGCAAGCCTGGAGAGACTATAATACCAATATTTATTTCACAGGTGAGTATGAAAAACAGATAGGTAAACATACTGCTAAATTACTGGCAGGCTATCGGAGTGATTATTCTTCATCAGGTAGCTTTAGTGCAAATGGAATATTTTATCCTGAACTTTATTCCCGTCAGTTGAATGGTGTGCCTTTGAATAATTCACTGGTATTGCAGGGAGATTTTCTACGAAATACTGGAGGACAGATTCAGGGAGGCATAGTAGATTATGCACGTATGGCAAACCCCCAATTGGCTGTATTGAATTCCGTTTTTGGCCGTTTGAATTATGGGTATGCTGACCGTTACCTGTTTGAGTTTACCTGGCGTTATGATGGATCTTCCAAGCTGGCTCCTCAAAACCGTTGGTTATTTTACCCGGCAGCGTCAGTTGCCTGGCGATTGACCAGTGAGCCATTTATGGGAGATATTGCAGACCGCTTTGGAACTGTTAAATTGCGTGCTTCTTACGGCAAAGTGGGTAACTCAGGTATTGGTGGCTATCTGTTCATTCCTCGTATATCACCCGTAAGTGGTGCCTATACTTTTAATAATGTAAGTGTGGGAGGTGTGGATATTCAGTCATATAATCCTGAGCTACAATGGGCTTCAGTAACCAATACAAGTGTTGGGGCTGACTTTGAGCTTTTAAAAAACAGTCTGACACTTTCGGTAGATTATTACCGGGCACTCAATGAAGGGATTTACTATTCTCCTGTAGTTCCAGGTACATTCGGACAAGGGTCGCCTGTGCAAAACTTTGCATCAGTGCTCAACCGGGGTTGGGAAATTGCGGCTACTTACAATTTGGTGACAGGGCCAGTGAAACACTCGTTCTCCGCTAATCTGGCAGACAACTTTAATACCATTCAGAAAATAGGTGCTGATAACATTACTGAGGTGGATTCTCGTACCATTCAGCGCGAAAGATTTCCTATTTCCTCGTACTACATGTATAAAAGCGATGGATTGTTCCAAACCTATGAGCAAATCCAGAACTCAGCATCTCAGCCTTTTGCACAGAATGGACAACCACAACCTGGTGATATTAAGTTTGTTGATAAAAATGGGGATGGGGTGATTGACGCCAATGATCGGTTTGTTATGGGTAATCCGTTTCCGCGATATACATATGGCTTTACCTACCGTGCAAATTACAAAGGCATTGATCTGACGATCTTCTTACAAGGTGTTGGTCAGCGCTCGCAGTATTTGCGTGGTGATGCAGTGGAAGCTTTTCATAATAACGAAGAACATCTATATGTGCAACACAAAGATCGCTGGACCCCTACCAATCCGGATGCTACATATCCACGTCTGACAGCTACTGTAGCAGCCAATAGCAACAATGTAGTGTATTCGGATTATTGGTTATACGATACGCGCTACTTACGGGTGAAAAACTTACAAGTTGGTTACTCATTTCCGAAGGAATGGCTAAATAAGATAAGTGTAGGCTCAGCACGTATTTATGTGTCTGGACAGAATTTACTTACCTGGGTGCCTCAGCGCTATCGCCGATTGGGTATTGATCCTGAATTTACTCAATTCAGTAATAATTTGTCTTTTTCCAATTACTCTGCCATTGCGGGGCGTAGCTATCCGAACAGCCGTGTCATCGCCGTTGGTTTGGATGTAAGCTTCTAATTCAGGCATGCCGGAAATAGTATCGCTAAAAAGCGAAAAACGGCAGCCTTTTCTTGCAATGACTATTCATTTTTGTAGACATTCTTACGACATGAAAAAATATATTCTGTTAACTACTTTTGCGCTGTTTGCCTTGCAGAGTTGCCATAAGCTGGATGTTGGCCTGGCAAACGAACTAAATGAAAAGGATTTCTGGAAAACAGATGCTGATGCACAGGCAGTGTTGGCGTCATGTTATGCTAGTCTGGGTAGTGCCGAAGGTTTTTTCTATACCGAATCACTAAGTGATAATTCATTTACTCGGCAAAGCGATCGTTATGGTGGAGCCAAACAAGTAGCTAGTGGCAGTTATGACCCCTCACTACCTCTGTTAAAGAATGAGTGGAATGATCGGTATACCGCTATTCGGAAATGCAATCAGTTTCTGGCTAATGTATCACGGGTAACTACACTATCAGAAACCCAACTGAAACGGTATCAGGCTGAAGTGCGGTTCATTCGGGCTTATTCCTATTTTTTACTGGCAACCTGGTATGGTGATGTTCCGTTTTTTACCAATGTATTGACCATTTCCGAGTCGCAAAGTATTGCTCGTACTCCCAAAGCTGAAGTGATTGGCTTTGTGATCAGCGAACTAGAAGGCATTCAAGCCGATCTACCAATTAATACAGCTTTGCCTGCTGCTGAAAATGGACGGGTAACGCGTGGGGCAGCCATTGCATTGAAAGCACGTGTAAATTTATTTGAGGGCAACTGGCAGGCAGCAGCAGCAGCTTGTGAGGAGTTAATTGGTAAACCGGAAAATGGAACATACAGCTTGTTCCCTTCCTATGCGGGCATTTTTACAGTTGCCAATGAATACAACTCTGAAGTCATTTTTGATTTGCAGTATGGCGCCAATCGGTTGTATGATATCCAGCGTTTCTTTGTTCCCGTAACCATTGGCCTGCGCACAGATATTATGCCTACACAAGCTTTAGTCGATAATTATATCACAACCAATGGAAAGACAATACAGGAAGCAGGTTCAGGCTATGATGCCAGCAATCCATTTGCCAATCGTGACCCACGACTGGCAGCTACCATTGCTACAGACGGTTCCAAATATCCTAACTTTGCTTTTAACTCGCCTGCTGAAATTGAAGTAAAAACGTTGCCCAATACATCTCCTAACGATGTGCTTCAACCATTTGCTTCCGCTACAGGCTATTACTGGCGTAAGTACTTTGATCCTACTGCCACCTCACCAGGTAATTCGGGGTTGAACCTGATCTATTTGCGTTATGCGGATGTGTTATTGATGTATGCTGAAGCTAAAAACGAACTGAATCAGTTAACAGCTACTGTATGGGATCAGACTATTGGCGCACTCCGTCGCCGGGCTGGGTTTACAGATAGTGGTGCATTAAACTTCCCTAATGCACAGCAGGCCGCTTTGCGGGATATTGTACGACGGGAGCGTCGTTCAGAACTAGCCTTTGAATCACTGCGTGTATTTGATATTCGTCGCTGGAAAATTGCTGAGACTGTACTGAATACTCAGGTCAAAGGTATTGCCATTCCGGGAAATGAACTGCCTAAAGATGCCAATGGCAATATTCTGGTTGAGTCCCGGGTATTTGATCCTTCCAAGCATTATTTATGGCCTATTCCACAGCTGGAACGAGACCAGAACAAAAACTTACAACAAAACCCCGGCTGGGGACAGTAAACAAATCGGCAGATATAACCTTGTTTCCTGTTGAGCAAGCTTTATCTGCCTAAACTTTACCTTTTGAACCGATCGTTTATGACAAAAATACATTCGTTTCTTTCGTGGATTGTTTTACTGATGCTGGGAGCCATGATGAGCTGTCAGGATGAGTCAAAGGATCTGGATCTGACGCTGACACCAGCAAATATTCTATTTACACCAGCCGACAATATTTCGGTGAAATTACAGCCAACTACTTCAGCCTCTGTAGTATTTGAGTGGGAGCAGGCCAAAGCGGAAGATGGCACACTGGTATTATACGAAGTGTTATTTGACAAAGAAAATGGCGATTTCTCCAATCCGGTAGCTGTCGTTTTATCTGATGGAAGTGGCGCTCAAAATCGTTTGACACTGAGCCACAAAAACCTGAATAAGATTGCAGCAACAGCGGGCATTGCCTCACTAACAAGTGGCAAACTGAAATGGACAGTAACTTCTTCCAAAGGGCCTAACATTGTGCAGTCTACCAATGCACGCACCTTATCAGTGGACCGTCCTGCTGGTTTCGCAGAGGTTCCAACAACGGCTTATTTGACAGGTTCTGCTACAGAGACAGGGACTGATATTTCCAAGGCTTTGCCATTAAAGAAGACCAGCGAAGGTACATTTGAGATTTTTACTTCGCTTAAGGCAGGAAGTTTTAAAATTGTAAGTGGTACTACTAATGATGCAAAAGTTTTTTCGGCAACCAATAACTTGAGTGCACTTGCAGAAGGTGGCGAAACTACCATTGAAGGTGATACCAAGCTATACCGGCTGGAGTTTGACTTTAATAATGCAGCTATGACAGCTACTGAAATTACGGAGGTAGGCTTATGGATTGCTGCTCAGAATAAGGTGACAGTAACGCTGCCTTACGTTGGTAACAGCACCTGGAAGATAGAAAATACGCCTATTGAATTCTTTCAGTTTGACTGGGGTCGTGATGAACGGTATAAGTTTCGTCTGAAAACAAAAGCTAATGGAGAGGAGAGCGAAATCTGGTATGCCAGTCAAAGTTCAGATAATTCCCGCCCGGTAACAGGAACACCTGCCTCATACTTTTATCTGACACCCAAACCTGCCAGTCAGTGGGATTACAGTTACAAGTTTGCCTCAGAGGTGGATAAAAGTAATGTAGATATCACGGTTTATTTTCAGCCTACTGCAGAATACACACACAAGGTGGTTGTGCGGTAATTAATTCTAACAGAACAATGCTTAGAAAACAATATATATCCCTACTATTTACAGGAATACTGGCAGTGCTTATTGGACTGCCATCCTGTAACAAAGATGACGATCCCAATCTGAATCTGACTGCACCAGATAGTTTACGGGTACCAACTGACAATGCTTTTGTCAAGTTAAATCCTACTACTAATGCATCAATCATATTCGAATGGAAGCCGGGTGTGGCTGCTGATGGCTCTCTGGTGATGTATGAACTCGCGTTTGACAAAGAAGATGGCGATTTTTCCAATCCGGTTTATAAAATGGCTTCGGACGGGAATGGTGGACAGAACAGAGCTACGCTTTCACACAAGGATTTGAATAAGGTGGCCAATCTGGCTGGTATCGCTTCGCTTGCTAAAGGAAAGTTGAAATGGACGGTGCTGGCTTCCAAAGGAAATAATGTGCAGAAATCATCTGCAAGTCGGGTTCTGGAAGTAGAACGTCCTGCCGGTTTTTCGGAAATTCCTGCGGATGTATATATCACAGGTGATGCCACTGAGTATGGTGCCGAGCTAAGCCAGGCAGGTCGTTTAAAACAGATCCGGGCTGGTGAGTTTGAGATTTATACAGCATTAAAAGCCGGTACGTATCATTTTGTCAATAAGAAAAGTGGAACACCAGTGTCTTTTTCTATTACAGGCAACCTGATTCAGGAAGATGGCGAAACTACAGTAACGGGTGGTACCAAAGTATATCGCATCAATCTGGATTTTAATAATGCTGCTGCCAAACTAACCGAAATCAAAGAAGTTGGATTGTGGTTCTCGCCTAAAAAACAGGTGATTGTCACACTGCCCTATATAGGAAAAGGAGTCTGGAAAGTTGCCAATACCCCAATTGAGTTTTTTCAGGAAAGTTGGGGTCGTGACGAACGATATAAGTTTCGCCTGACAACAAAAGAAGGAAGCAGTGCTGATGCAATGGAATTTATGGGCAGTGTCAATGCAGATAATCAGCGACCTACCTCCAGTACGCCAGCTAGTTACTTTTATCTGGTGCCTGTCAATAATTCGGATTATGATTACGCCTTCAAATTCCGTAGTGAAGCAGACAAGTCAAATGCTGATGTTACTGTTTTTCTGAGTCCGGATGTAGATGCGTATACTCACGAAATAACCGTGAAATAACATTTTAGACTACATATAATCACAAACGGTATCCAAAGGCAACAACGAACCTGTTGTATTTGTCAATGGAGCTTTATTACAAGGGGTTACCCAAGTGAACATCGGGCAGCTTGTCCGATGTTCCTTTTCCCTTATCTGTTTTATTATTTGTCTTTACTTAGCATCTCTTTCTTTTCTGGTATGGCAATTTTCCCTAAATCATTTATATATAAAGCTGTTTTTGCTGCTTCTTTTCTTTTGTTGGGTTCACTAACGTCTTGCTTTAAGGCACCTGACGACCCAATGACCAACACAGGTGGCAATTCAAACAATAACCGAACCTACAACTGGACGGCTATTGCCGATAGTGCCCAGTTAGGACTTAACTCGCATTACTGGTATGCTTCTGGTAAGTTTTTTACCATGCAGATGGGAGGCGCTGCCTTTAATAGTAACTATTGGCCTAATGCACACGCACTCGATGTACTGACCGATGCCTATCTTCGAAAAGACAAAGATGCAAACATCAAACAACAAATGGATGCGTTGATTGAAGGGGTAAAGGCTGCCAATGGCAATAGCTACATCAATTACTATTATGATGATATGTCGTGGATGATGGTGGCTAGCCTGCGCGCTTATATGGCTACAGGTGATGAACGTTTCAAAAGTGTGGCGGATGTTTTGTGGACCGATGTGAAAGGAGGATGGGATAATGTGACTGGTGGAGGTTTATACTGGCGCAAGGATAGAGCTAATAAAAGTACTCCTGCAAGTGGACCAGCTTGTGTCTTTGCCGCACGACTATATCAGGTTACCAAAAATGCAGATGATCTGGCATGGGCAACTAAGCTATACAACTGGCTGCGGACAAATATGATCCAGTCCAATGGCGATGTATGGGATGGTATTAATACAAGTGTCACTCCTTATGAGCCCGATACCCGGTTGTTTACTTATAACTACGGAACTGTGCTTGGGAGTGCCCTTGAACTCTACAAAATCACTAATGACATTAGTTACCAAAGCGATGCTATATTAATTGCCGATGCCGCTCTGGCTCGCCTTACCCGTGAGAATGTACTGGTTAATGGTGATACTGGCGATGGTGGGTTGTTTAATGGGATCTTTGTGCGCTACCTTACCCGTTTGATTATCGAAGGAGACTTGCCTTCTACCAAACGAACCAATTATATCAATTTCTTGAAAATTAATGCACAAACGCTTTGGTCTAAAGGAACTACTATGCCTGACATTCTTTTTGGTCCCGATTGGAAGGTAGCACCTGGGTTAACGACCAGCCTAACACCTCAACTTAGTGGAGTTATGCTGATGGAGGCTATGGCAGAACTGAAAAAACAAAATCTGGTGAATTAAAATAGGTCGTTCACACCAATGCAAAGTAAGGTTAGTGAAATGGCTACAAAACATCGCAATTGATGGTTGTGAAGGATACTTTACAATCATCAATTAAATACTTTTAAAACGGAAATACGCTTTCAAATCATGCATAAATTTAGTAAAACTATTTCTGGTAGCTTACGGGTAGCTATTGTAGTGTGTTGGATGGGGATGGTGGGATTTATGCCTGTCATAGCTAACGGCCAGACAAAAAGTAAAACCAAGCTTACCATTAGTGGTAAGGGACAGTCCGGTAGTAAGTCAATAGGTAAGGGGCAGACAACAGGGGTGACTCGCTATGTAAATACTTTTGTAGGTACTGCACCCCTCACTGATCCAAAAATTCTTGGATACAAGCTCCCTGAAGGTTGGCGGTCTTGGGCAGGATTGACTTTTCCGGGTAGCTCTCTTCCCAATGCCATGGTTCAACTGAGCCCAATGACCCGCTACCAGCCAGCTGGCGCCGGTTATCAGTACGAAGACTCAGTGATTGTAAGTTTTACTCATACCAACAAAGGGCACTGGAACCTGGGTAATATTCCTATTTTGCCACTTCCCCAATCTGCTTCTCCTTCTATCGCTGGAAAGGTAGGCGAGGATAAGAATAATACGGAACTGATTTATGGCTCCAGGTTTACCCACAGCAATGAACATTCTTCACCTGGTTTTTATCAGGTCTATCTGGAAGACTATCAGATCCAAGCTGATTTGACCTCTACCTTGCGGTGTGGCTATCATCGGTATACATTCAAAAATAATACAGGCAAAAAGATCCTATTTGATCTTTCCAAAGCTCTTAGTCGGGTATCAACCTGGGCTATCGAGCAGGCAGGACCCCGAGCTTTGCAGGGGTTTCAGAGTGGAGAAAATGTGTATTTTTATGTTGTGCTGAACACCGATATTGAAAAGCTGGAAGTTAAGGATGCCGGTACTAAATCAGGTTTTGCCATTGTACATTTAGCCAATGGTAGTAAGGGTCCTGTCGAACTTAAAATTGGCTTATCCTTCGTGAGTGCTGCCAATGCTAAACAGAATCTGGAACAGGAGATTGGTACCAAATCATTTGAAACCATTCGCCAGCAGGCAAACCAGCAATGGGAAACACTCCTGTCTCAGATACAGATAAAAGGAGGGACACCCGCACAGAAAGAAATGTTGTATTCCTGTCTGTACCGTTCCTTGCTTTGGCCTGCACTACGTAGCGATGTAAACGGTGAGTATACTGATGCCAAAAGACAGAAATCCAAAGCAGACTTTGATTACTACACAGAACCCTCTCTGTGGGATACCTACCGCAACAAGGATGTATTGCTTGGATTGATATCTCCCAGGGTAGCTTTGAATGTAATTAAATCCATGAAAGATGTAGGGGAGAAAACAGGTGTGATGCCTACCTTTTTTCATGGAGATCATGGTACTTCATCCATTGCCGGAGCCTACCTGCGGGGCATTGATGGATTTGATGTAAAAACAACGTATCAACTATTGTTGAAGAATGCTACTGTGCCTGGACCTGCACGCCCCTATCTGGCTGAGTATATGGAAAAAGGATATATTTCCGACCCTGACGTTGCTAATCCACATGTAGAAACTAAGGCTAAAGCAGGAGTATCCAAAACACTTGAATACTCCTATGACGATTACTCATTGGCTCAACTGGCAAAAAAGCTAGGAGATTCTGCTAATTACAAAATGCTGATAGCCCGGTCAAAGAACTATAAAAACATGTTTGATCCTTCCACCCGTTTTATGAGAGGAAGACTGGAAAATGGAGAGTGGATCAAAAACTTTAATCCGAACTATCCTTATTATGAGTATATGTATCGGGAAGGTAATGCCTGGCAACTATCTTTCTTTGCTCCACATGATATGCAAGGTTTGATTAGCTTGTATGGAGGGGCGAAAGGATTTGAATCCAAACTCGATTCCTTATTTATTGTACCCTGGAATCCAATGTATATTGCACGAAACGTAGAAACAATGATTGGTCAATACTGCCATGGCAATCAACCCGATCATGAAGCACCTTTTGGGTATTACTTTATTGGCAAACCTGAGAAAACCCAGAAGATACTTGATTATATTTTGAATAATCTATATGGTATAAAGGACGGACTAACGCTGGCAGGAATGGATGATGCTGGTGAAATGTCTGCCTGGTATGTACTCAATGCGTTAGGGCTATATACATTTTCGGCCACTGATCCGGAGTATTTGGTTACTGTGCCACTTTTTGATCAGGTCAACTGGAAAACCTCTACTGGTAAACAACTGGTAATTAATAAACCAGCTTCAGGAAGGGACTTAACTTCCATACAGGTTAATGGAAAAACACATCAGGGGTACTTTGTATCTCATGATCTGTTTACCAAAGGAGGTACAATTACGATTCAGACAAAATAAAAGAGTACCTTTTAGTGAAAGCCTTGAGTAGGTCTTGTCTATAAATTTAAAAACTTTACTGATAAGACTTTACTCTTTATTTCATTTCTTTATCTGATTTTGTTACAGTTCCTGATACGGAATAAAACATCAATAGTCGACAATATTTAATTTATCATTGGCAACAGGTTGCCTAAGAATTTCAGTAAGATGTCTTTTCATAAGTGGAGCGAATGAATTTCTATATGGATAAGATACAGTAAGAAATGCATCTGAAGATTGAAGCACTAACAACCCTTACAAATAACCTCATTTGTGGTATTTTTACTATCCACTCAATAAAAGTTATCCCATATTTTAGGAAAAGCTGTGACTTTCTTTGTAGAAAGGTCTTATCTGCGCATAGTTCACCGCGATCTGTTTTTTAGCAATAGCAAGGCAGTCTCACTGATTAATGAACAAATTGCGTTTTATTCATAGCACTTTTGCTTTTGAATAGAACTCTAATCACTTTTTCCAATGCGTTTAATTCACGGCAGGTTGCATGTTGCGCATTATTCACGGCAGATAGTTGTTTACTGTGAATTAAACGCAAAGCTTTTTTTCATGAATACCAATCATACTACTTAGTGCGACCAGCTATGCCCCAGAGTAAAGTAGTTTGATAAATCTAAAATCTAGAATTGGCTATACTTTCAACATCCACCCCAAAGGCAGCTCAATAGCATCGGTTACTTTCCTATTGAAATATGTCCTGCCAACTACTATTGCTAGGGCCTTACTATTTGGCATTTATAATGGCATCCATCATAAAAAACCGATAAAATAAAAAATCTGTAACGCTCGTTAGGGATTTTTTACCCCTTATTTTATAGCTTTGTAAAGTAAGACAAAATGTCAGTTTTAGCTATTCTTCTTTACTTTATGCAAACCTTTGTAGCTTACTATCGTGTTTCCACCCAAAAGCAAGGGCGTTCAGGGCTGGGATTGGACGCCCAGCGGTCGGATGTAGAAAAATATGTAACTGGAAAAGGCATTTTGATCGCGGAATTTACAGAAGTAGAAAGTGGTCGAAAGAATAACCGACAACAATTACAGACTGCTATTGCCAAAGCAAAAGAAAATTCAGCAGTGTTGGTAGTTGCTAAGCTGGATAGGCTCAGCCGTGATGCTGGGTTTACCATTCAATTATCAAACTCGGATGTGAACTTTGTCTGTGTCGACAATCCTCATATCAACAAAATGACTATTGGTATTCTTTCACTTGTCAATCAAGATGAAGCTGAGCGAACCAGCTTACGTACCAAAATGGCTTTGGCAGAAAAAAGAAAGAAGATTGAGCAAGGTAATTATACCAATTCTACCCTCGACCCTGTAACCGGCCAGCATCGTATGATGAAGCCTGATAAAAAAGGGATCTATCGGTTAGGAAATCCCAATGGGTATAGCCTTCAGATGAGTCGACTTGGTGTGGAGGCTATTAAACGTATAGCAGCTAACAATAAAAATACAATTCGTGCAAAAAATGTAATACGTGATGCCCTGAGAGCCGACCCTACAGTATCTCTTTCCTTTCTGGCAAATCGGCTTAATGCATATGGGCTAAGTACCACCCGCAATAAAACCTTTACCAAATACAATGTGGCTTATCTAACTAATGTAGTCAGAGAGGAGTTAAAAAAAGATGGGGTCAAATAGAAGTATCTTGCTTGTGTGTAACTACAATCTATTTTTTTTCATTTATAATGAACAGAAGTGAAAAGTCTCAGGTCAGATCTCTCTAGTTTATTTTTTTAACACATTTTCTAATGACAATCATTGACCTTTCTTCTACTATTTACTCCAATATGGAAGTGTATCCCGGAGATCCTCAGGTAAAAGTTAAGATCTTTCATTCACACCAGACGCACAGTTGGGAACTGCGTGAAATTTCAATGGGAACACATACAGGTACACATGTTGATGCATTTTCACATATGCATAGTGGCGGCCAAACTATTGACAAAATTTCCCTGGACAAATTTTGTGGCAAAGCGTGGGTAGTTAATCTGCAGGATATTTTTCCAAAACAATGTGGGCTGGTGTTTACGGAAGAGGCTGGCATAGACTTGCTGGAAAAAATTATTGTAGCCCAGCCGCCTTTTGTTGCAGGATTTATCACCACTGATCTGGAAAGAGAACTACTTCGACAGGAAATTATCACTTATACAGATTTGGTAAATCTGGATCTGTTACCTGTAGATACATCTTTCCTGTTTTATGGATTTCCATTAAAAATAAAAGATGGAGATGGTTCACCTGTACGGGCTGTTGCTATTCTGGAGTAAAGTTGTATGCTACAACTACATCTGACTTAGTGGTGAACACATTAGTAGAATGGAAATTAACCTCTGGAAGTGGGGAACTTATACTGAGGACAATTCAATGTTGTGTGGTTGCCTCTGAACATGTTTAGTTTATCAACCTGTGTATAAATAGTAGTATGGCTAATCTGTAGAGTAGTTCGTGGATTAGCCATACTATAAAGTATTATTTGCTATAAGTAGCTGTTTGTTCAGCTGTACTGGTTACACCATTTTTTGTATATGATCCGGAATTGGATAAAACAAGAGAAGTGGATGAGATTTCTTTTATTGTATAGTATGATGGATTAGTTAAGCTTATAATTGTTAGCTTCTTATCATTTGAAAGCGTCCATGCGCCTGTTGATGAAGTTTTATTGCCCTCTCCATCTGTAATTGTGGTTACTACAGTTCCATTTTCACTAAACGTTTTGGTAGTATTTGTAAGAGATTCTGTAGAGTCAATTAGCGTTTTTCCACCAGCAGTAGAATAAACCCGATAATTAACTCCTTTCCAGGTACCAGTAGTGAGTAAAGCCTTTGTTGCAAGAGTAGCATCATCGTCTTTTTTACAACCTGCAAAGACAAGTGAAAATGTCATTAGTACCAAAACGATCAAAAAAGAGGAATTGTATTTTTGCATAAAACAGTTAAGTAAAAAAGTACAAAATCATTAGAAATATTATCTACAAAATTGAATAATCTGTCAGGGAGTTAAAAGCCTTGAAAAAAAGTTGACTTACTTATGTAAGGTTTTTGGAAAATGTCTGGTAAGAACTTCAATGCCAGTCTTGGCAGTAATACAGGCATATATTTTTGTCTTAGCCTGTAGTCTATACAGGAATAGAGATACCAATTGGTGTGGTATTTTCTAAGGGGGAGTAGTAGATCATAGTATATATTTGATAGGTTGCTTCTTATCAAATACTTTATTTAAACAGGTCATGAGTATTTTGTCAGCAGTGATCATTACCGACACAAGAAATATCTATTCTATGCAGATGCTCTACTACATAAAAACAATTCTGAGGACTATTCTGGATTTAGTTGCCTGATCAGGATGGGTTTATTTACTCGAAAATGGAAAGTGGTAGTTCTATATTCACTGTATTGTGAAAAATAGCTTGCAGCAGTAGGCTAATTTTCTAAATGTATTTCTGTGTTTGTGGGCAAGTATCTGCTCCCGATAGGTGAAGAAAAGCAGCATCCGATTCCAGTTTCTAAGAAATGAAAAACTTTGGTAGGATTCGGATAAATTCCTTAGAATCTTTTTATACTCTTGGAGCTCAGCAGGACACTTTTCGTACATAGCATTAATTCTGATACGAGCATTTGCTTGTCTGATTTGTCTGGATTGCTTCATGCGTTTAAATTTTTTTCCTGTCTTGTCCTTACTATTAAAGGCTCCACATACATTGTTTTCATGCTGGCGATACTGTACATGTACCTCATCCAGATAAGAGATTCCATTTGAGAAGGTTGCCACAAATCCGAGCCAGAAATCATGAGATGAGCATGCTAGTAAGGGGAGTGCCTTCTCTGCTACCTGCCGTTTGATAAGCATGGCATGTCCGGGAGCAGAGTTCCCAACTGTGAAGTTAAGCACACTACTAAAACTGGTAAATCTTCTGATTTGTGATAATCGTAAACCCAGTGGCTCACCTTCTGCAGAGATTAGCTCTGAATCACAATAAACAATGTCACTAGTATTGATTGCAGATACAAGTCTGGTTATTTTCTCAGGTTTCCATATATCATCCTGATCGCTGGGAGCAATAAGAGATCCTGTGCTGGCAATAATTCCCCTTTCAAAGTTTTTTACGTATCCTACATTTTCATAATGTAAGAGAAGACGTATATTTTCATATCTTTTTGCATAGTTCTGTAGTATTTCCTGTGTATGGTCTACAGATGCGTCATCAGAAATAATAATTTCAATATTTGGGTAGGTCTGTCCTAGTATACTTTCCAGTTGTTGTGCAATATACCTGCTACCGTTATAGGTTGCCATTACTACCGAAACCAACGGTAATGTCTCTGTGTTTGGTCTCTGTTCTAATTGATGAATTTCCATGTTTCTCGAGTACATAATGACACAAAAGGCTATCTATCACAGGAGATGATAACCTTTACTAGTTTAAGCAAGCTCTAACAATAATTATAAAATATATAACAGTAATAATCTGCCGAGACCAGCAAAATAAACATAGCTGGCTCTATTATATCTATAACTTTCTAGTATTAAAAATGACTCTATATTACTAAAAGACTTTCAACACCATCACAAAAACTCCGACAAGCAATTACTGGAAAAATACTGCTTTCATTCGGAATTTCTTTTCGTTTTCTGTAAAAAAAATGGCAATATCTGTGTTCAGCCAGATATTAATATTGCCTTACATAAAAAAACAGCCATTTTGTTCATATTCTCACTTACACCAAAACTCAAAATAATTGCACTATAAAAAGCAGACTTTATTTAAATGGACAATTAAGATCTGAATAGATACCTAAAGTGCATTCGAATTCGGTTAACTGATCCCAAAAAACATTCATCCGGAACAGTAATTTACTTTTTTCAAAAAGTAGAATCTTTACTACTGAATCCAACGTAAAAAAACAACAAGGGTAATATTTATTAAGACTATGCGGCAGAAAGGATACTGTGATCATGATTTTAACTCAGGTTGTAAAGAAAACTATAACCTATTTCTGGGATGAACTCGAATATGTTTTTTGCCTGAACTGCATAGGTTTGCTTATGATGGCAGCTTTTCAGGCCTTGATTTGAGCTAATGATGGAAAAACTAAACCTTACTAAATCAGTAATGGACACAACGCCCCGAAAGCTTCGGATGTATCAGGATTGCTTTTCGGCTGAAAATTTTGATAAAGCCTGTTTCTATCTGTCTACACTGCCAACCCCTTTTACTGAGTTCAATGGCTTTGAAATAAGTATGATAGAAGGTGACCAAAATAGTCGGCTTGTTTTTAAGAAAAAGGGATACAACTTAGGTTTCATTAGTAAAGAAACAGGAGTTATGTCATTGGCTAAACGTCAGCAGGACAATGATCAAAACAGAAAGGCTATTGAGCAAACGTTTTGTAATCTGATCAATTTTATAGAAAGGGATTGGATAGTATAATTTTTGAAGAATCTTTGCGTCTCAATTTTGGAGTAGTCATAATAGAATAGGGTAGATAAACAGGAGAGGTAGGAACCCAAAATATGTCTGTGGGCCTTTATATGGTATACCAATCAACTTGAGTAGTTTAGGTTAAACTTTTTACTTTTATTCATCTGTGCACGAAGAAAATATTTACCGGCTGTTACGTTCCGGACAGCTTGAAAATGTAACAATTGGATTGCAACTAGCTGAATCACTGCAGGTGAACATTGATACACTTACTGACCAGATTGAGCAATTGTATCTGCTACACTGGCTAGTAGAACATTCTGAGGTTTCACTTGAAGAAAAGATTGTCGATATCTATTCAAGAAAGACATTGGATTTAAGTAATAAAGGTCTGACCCAACTGCCTGATATACTTGCACAATTAACAGAATTGGAAATGTTGCGTATCAATCAGAATCAGTTAACGGAATTACCTGATTTTATCCGAAAGTTAACAGCATTGAAACATTTGAACCTGTCAGGTAACCAACTAATGTCACTTCCGGAATGGATTGGAGAATTAACCAGCCTAACTTATCTCAATTTAGATAACAATAAATTAGTTAAACTTCCTGACTCAATTGGCGATCTGAAATATTTGGAGAGTTTGTCTTTACAAAAAAATGCAATCCAGTCACTATCTAACTCTATTGGAAATCTGAAAAATTTGACATACATAGATTTGTCAAGGAATCAATTTTCTGAGTTTCCAGAGCCAATTACAACACTTTCTCAACTAACCTATTTGAGCCTTTATGAGAATCACTTATCTACCTTACCTGGCTCTATTGGGAATCTAACAAAGCTGCAAACGTTGGGATTATCAAATAACCAACTGATTTCATTACCAGAATCGATAGGCAAGTTGAAAGACTTAGTTTGGTTGTATCTGGAATACAATCAACTTGTTGCACTGCCCCAATCTATTGGTAATCTAACAAGTTTGGTAGGATTTTATATGAATCATAATCAGTTGACAGAAATTCCAGATGCCATTTGCGAATTAGTCGAATTGCTGTATATGAGTTTATCAAAGAACTACTTTACTGTGGTTCCAGAGGGTATTGGAAGGTTGTGTAAACTGGAAGAACTAGATTTATCAGATAACCAATTCTCCTACCTACCTGACTCTCTTGAGAATTTAACTGTGTTAAGTGTTTTGGATATATCAGATAATCTTTTTTCAGAACTACCGAAATCTATTTGTCAGTTAATTGACCTATCAGAACTAAATATTTCTGGTAACCTGCTTTCTACATTACCAAAGTCGCTTAAAAATCTAACATATCTAACCAAGCTGGATATGTCCTCTAATAGATTCAAGACATTGCCAGTCTATATAAAAAGTTTGAGGAACCTGAGAGAACTGCAATTACAGCAAAATCAGCTTACTGAATTGCCTGAATGGATTTCTAATCTGTCTATGCTAGACAAATTAAATTTATCTGCAAACCAACTTAGATTCCTTCCGGAAACTATTGGCAATCTAAACTATTTATCATATCTGAATTTAACCAATAATCAATTTAACGGAATACCAGCTGTGATTAGAAAAATGCCCAGACTAGTAGAAGTTGACTTAACAGGTAGTACAGACAATGTCCAATAAGATAGGATCTTACAAAATGTTCGAAAAAGGAAAAAGCTTCTTTCGGAAAACTGATTTTATAAATTCTATTCAATCAAGTCTATGAGTTCATCTTCATTTTTTACCACCCTGCCTAAAAACTCTAAATTTAAAAGTTTTCGGAATCGAACATTGACAATGAAGGAATTTTACAAATCAGCCGAACAAGTAAAATTACCTCAACTACAGCAAGCGTTACTATCTGTTCCGAAGAATCCTGGCATTCAATCATCTAAAGAACAAGATATTGTTATCCATAAAGGTGATTTACATATAGAAGGTAATTTTTCCTTGTGGAATTCCGGTGTCCGTATTTTGATTGTTGAAGGTGATCTGACAACAAGCGGATATATGGAACTGGTCAATTCGGGTGACTTACTCTTTGGAGAAGAATGGAGCCAGCATTTTCATTACTATCCAGGTAATCCTGCTCCGACAATTCATCGTCAGGTACAGAGTTATGGTACGGATTGTTATTGTATTGTAACAGGTAATGTACATGCCGATGTTCTAATCTGTGGGGATCATACCGAAATCCAGGGAGACGTTAGAGTTGAAAAGTTAATGTATGGAAGAGGGACTGTATGGGGTAATGTATATGTTCCAATTCTTTTTGTATCTCATTTTGATTTTGCCATAGAAGGCCAACTGACCTGTGAATGGGGTATAGGTGGATACTATTCACATAAAACTAACCAAACTACACAATTGCCTGATCCTGACTACAAAACATTGTTTGAAAAATTTGGCAAAGACGCCTTTGATGAATCTGCATCCTGGCAGTTGTTATCAGAAAAGGAACAGCAAAAGATACTCACATCTGGTCAGGAATACAGTTACCATATAGCTGATTCTGCAAAATTATGGCAATGCTTATTGGGTCAATAAATAGTTTTTTACATGAGCGAAACACAGAAATTTAAACAATTGTACGTCTCAACTAATAATGCCTGTCTGAAGCTAAATGGTCAGATAACTGAAAAATCGGTAGATATAACAATGGTTGAGCAGATTATTCAGAACATTGAGGTGTTGATTATCCTATTGCCCTCGTTGTCCTATGTCAAGATAGATGACCGGAATATGGGACTACCTATTAATCTGGATGATGCCGATAATATACCTAAGTCACCATACCCTGAAGGAACAAATATTATCTATCCGTATAGTGCCCAACTTGTTCTCGAAGACTGGAAACTCAGGGTTTGGAATGCTATTCTGGATAAAGAACCTGGTATTGTAGAGGATGAGCAACGTTATCTGGAACCTGCTCTAGCCCAAGCCGAAAAATGTATAAATATGTTGCTCTCTCTAGAAAGCCATATATGGGCAGAGTGGCAAAAAAATATGTTAAGTCAACAAGCCAATACTATAGGATGGCTTTCATATCTATACATCAAAGACCAAAACAGGCTGGAACATGCTCTTACAGTTCTGGACAAGGGATATGTATTTGCTGGTTTCCATCATTTAGACTGGGATAATCGCAAATACATACATGATACCAAAGTACGTCTGCTCCTTAAGTTAAATCGTGAAGATGAAGCCTATGCTATTGTGTATCAGATGCTGACTGCACATCCTGAACATACAGATTTTGATGATCTGAAAGATACAGAGCCCTACCTGCAATGGATAAAAAAGAAGAAGCAACAAGAGAAAGCTGCCATCAAAAAAGCAAAGGAAGACAAAAAAGCGTTTGAAAAGCTAGTCAAAGATGAACAGACAAAGGTAGTAAACCAGTTTTTGAATCCAGCACATCCACTGGTAGTACAACATGCAGATGTGCTTAACCTGATTAAACAACGAATGGTGGCTGTACGACTGCGAAAACAATATTACGAGTCAGGATGGGAAAAGATGCGAAACCAGGTAGATAGTGCTCCAGAAACAGATTACATGCTCAAGCCATGGTCTGAAAAACAAATCACAACCTATCAGACCAAACACGAGATTCAGCTACCTGATGAACTGAAGGTGTATTTGATGGAAATAGGAGAAGGAGGAGGGAGCTATTTTTGCTGGAGGAATCCGATTGTGATGGAAAAAAAGAAGAATGCCATTCAGATCTTGAAAACCCCATTCCCTATTACAGCTGATAAAATACATGACATTAATCATTACTGGAAAATTAAGGCGTGGGTGATGCTGGATTCTTATTTTGCAGGAGAAGAAGAGGAAGAAGAAGGAGTGAAAGAGCTAATCAAATACTTGAAAAGAAAGAAAATCCTGCACAAAGGGAATACACTACAAGAGTTATTTGCGATTGATGGCTCTCATGAACTGGGATGTCTGTTTCTGGGCTATAGTGATAGCCAGGATGGGTTGTATTTAGTCATGAATGGGGTATTTGAAGGAGAAGTATGGGTGGATACGCTACAATACAGTATTGAAGAAGGAGGATGTTTTGGTGCTGCGACTCCTGAACGACGGAAGTTTCTGTCATTTATGGCCGGTAGCTTGCTGGCAAATGCAGAAGGATATGCCGATGCCTCTGAAGAAGGTGCCTGGTTGTAGATAACTAAATGATTAGTAACCATTCATTAACTAATACTATTTTTTACTTCTCTTAGTCAAAGGAATGATACATGAATCTGTTTTTACTGCCAGTTGTCTCCTTCTCTTCGATAATTTGATGTATAGTTGAATATACTACCAGGCATGGGTGAAACTGCAGAATCCATTTTTGCAAAACATGACCTTCCGGATTATGGAGGACGAGTAGCTATGTTCATAAAAGTAGACTTGACCAGGCAAACAATATATCTGCATACTGATACAGTTTACAATCCAGTAGAAGCTTATCCTAATTGTTTGGTAGAGTTAGGGCAATGTGTAGAAGATTGCACCTTTGCATGGATGTACAGAGAAGAGGATTATGAGAGAGATATTTGTTATGTAATCAATCACTATCAGATTGCGGATGGCAAATTGACTTTTACCAAGAAATACACAGCATTCGGTGTCGAAAGTCCTCCTGATTGCCAGGATTTGCTATCGCTGAATTGGATGTAAATACACTGTTGAACCAAGTAATCAATATGTCAGAACCTCGTTTTATTACCTTGGAAGAAGCCTTTGGTTTGCTAGAAAATAGTCCAAAATCGACTGTGCAACAAGAGATGTCTGTTCATCTGGAGGCATTTGCTGAATTTGTAGAAGATGAATCTTCCCGGATTGCTCTTTACGAAGGTGATATCACTTTACCCTATCTGGCAGTGAAAGATGACATTGTGATCGTAAATGGTAACCTGACTGTTCCAGGTATTCTGGAAGATTGCCTGGAAGTAAATATTTCACTTTTATTAGTTCTGGGTAATGTCACTACAAACCATTTATTTACCTTCTCCCAGATTTGCATTGCTGGCAACCTTACTGTTTCCAATACTATTGTAGCAGATTCTGCCTGTGATTATAGTCTGGATGTTGGAGAGAATCTTAAGGCTCACCTGATTATAGAATCGGGGCATTGGTTTGATATAAAAGGTAATATTACAGCTGATTATATCTATGGGTGGCACTCTTCAAAAGAACGAAAGGGCATTCTGGCGACTAACCTGACAGAAAAAGATTTTATTGGGGAAATTGACAATGATAGTAGACTGGAACTGGGTACAGCTATGCAATATCTTATGAGAAACCAACCTATTCTCCGAAATGCTCTCTGAGGGTTCCAAAAACATCTATGAATCTATTTAACTTCTTGTATGAATAATAGATAACGGATAGTCGTACTAATTTACATGATGGTGTTTGTCCTTCCATCCAAATAAGACAGACACTGACTGCATTCATAAGAATATTTCTTAGGGCTTTGCAGCAGATTTCCTGGCAGTCTGTTGAAGGAATCTTTCTTTTACTTTTTAGCGCATAAATGAGTTTAGGCTGCTACTTATAATTCCGATCTCAAAAGTATGGTAAGAGAGTGCAGAATGAGGAATGTTCTTCTCAGTATATACAAGATCTCTAGCTTAAAGAAACTGAAAACAACCTATACTAAAAAATAATACATATTTACTTCTAAAACCTTTACTCGTTTGTAAGTTTCTGGAATAAAATCGTATTCTTAACAGGTTTTATATGTTTAGCTTTAAGTCACAATTACCTGATCTTAATGGCAACTTATTTTAACACAATTATCATTCGCTCACAGCCCTTTGCTGATGCCAGTAGCGTTCTCAAAGCACTTAATCCTGCTTCCTGGCCAGTGGATTATACTACTCAGCGAATTTGTGAGCAGGGTATTGAGTATAATTCAGCAATCAACGAACATGGAATTTCGATTGGTTTCTGGAAAGGTTTTACCATTTTGTGTGGAGATTACATTATTCATTCACTACATGAGTCTCTTGGAGAAGGACATTTTTCTGCGAAAACAAGAAGTAAATGGGAAAGCTGGTTCCCCAATGCAGACATGCTCTTGGTATTTGGCAATGATACCGCAATGGACTTTATGATTGTTAAGATTCATGCAGGCAAAGTCATACGACATAAGCATGTTCGCAGGTCAAAGATTGTTACTGATAAAGGTGATCTATTACCTGAAGAGCAAGATTGTTATGATACCTCTATCCCTGATCTGGATATTCGTACTTTGAAAGAATATAAACAGGGGATTGCAGACACAAATGTAGGTTTGGGTCTCATCGAATCATTCTGTGGCGAGATGCCAGATCTGGATAATTTTCGTATGAATATAGGAATAAATGAAGGCTTTGGAATAAGCCAGATCCAGACAATCAATGAATCGATGGGAGCAAAGGAGGAGTGTCTGGAAATGATTATTAACAGGATTAATCAGCCTTTTAGCGACTTAAAACTCAAAATTAGAAAGCACAAGGATATTGCAAAAGAAGAGGGGTATTTGAGTTTCTGGAAGCAACCAGGAGTGATTCTGCGAAAAATAAATAATCTTCACATTATACTTGTACCTGTTATACTGTGTAGCTATGCCGTTCGTATTGAAATAAAACTAAAGATACAGGTTGCTGATCCATTGGTACAGGAGCAGTTTTCGTATACGAGTGGAGAGTTTTCGTGTATGTGTTATCAATCATCAGAACTGAAAACCCGTGCTGAGCTGGACGAAGCAATAAGTCAGATGGATGCTGTTTTAAGTCAGATTTGTAGACCTGTTTTTGAAAGTACCGCAGAAAATGTCTTTGAAGTATTGGGACAAAAGTTTGTCACAGTCGAATATATAACCCATTTGATAAAGCAAATAGAACAGATTCGTATTAGACTGGGTTTTCCAGTTCCCTCAGCAGTACGCTTCAAAACCATACAGGATATTGTCCAGCTGGGAAAAGCAACAAATAGCCCTTACCTGACGCAGCTAAAACAGGAAGTATATACTTATTTGCTTTCTTATAGAGAGAAGATAGACTTACCCGATAATAAATATTTAACACCAGACAGTTACAAAGCACTTCTGGCTGAATTTTCGGAATGACTGTGTGAACAGCTTTTTTCGGAGAATAAAGATTTGACAAATTATCGTCAATTTTTCCTGCCTCTGGTATAAGTGTCCAGTATCAAAGTAACCACCCAATGGAATTACGAAAAGAGATCGAACCACAATTTAACATAGCCGAAGACCGATATTCACATATTCTCAGGCTTATTCTGGATTATGCCGATTATTGTGAGAAAACAGGCGATGAACAGTCAATTGAATACAAAAAGCTGGAGGCGAAACTACACCTCATTACTGGAAAGGAAATGTCATCATTTAACCTTTGGGAATGGTGGGAAGAAGAAGGTGCCGAAAATCTGGCATTTGACATCAGCTTGCCAGACCCTGGCAGAATAAATGATCTGAACAAAAAGGAGCTTACAGAAATTGTCAGACGTCTTACTAGGTTTGAACTACCAGATGAGAAGGAAAACAGTTTTAATGCTACTTTTTACTTTCGAACTACTGCAAGTGGGAGATATTTTGACAAACTTCTCAAGCTAAACTTTAAAACCTACAATCAAAAGTTATTTCTGCGTCAGAAAGATAAGAGCGGAAACTACTTTGAATACACTTCGGAAGAGATTGTAGAAAAGCTCTGGAATAATGGAGATCATTGAAGAAGGTGAATTTTTAGCTTTACCTAACTTCTCATGAATGAAATATATACAGTAAATTTGAGAAATATTGTTAAGGAATATTTCAGATCTAAACATAGGTGAGTCCAAGCTTTTATTTTTACAAGCCTCTCTTATCGATAAGAGAGGCTTGTAAAAATAAAAGCTTGGACCATCATTCTATATATCACCTATAAGAGTCACAATTGACTTTTTGGGAATTGTAATGGATTGTCCGGCTGCTATGGTAGCCAAAGGTTTAAGCGTTTCATCTGTCCCTGAGCCAGTCAGGTAAGGTTTCCATTTCTGAACACTGCCTCCTTCCGTTTGAGGTAGAATATTCGCATCACTATTGGAGTTATTGACCAGGACAGTAATAAGTTGTTTTTCATCCGCAGACACATAAGAAGAAATCATCACACCATTTACATTGTTTACATCCCGGTTATCAGATGTGACAGTTACACGTTGTGAGCCTGGACGAATGAATCGGCTAAAATTGCCTACTGCCCACATCAACCGGGTCTCCTCTACTTGTCCATCTGTTTTGTTTTTAGTGGCATAGATTAGTCCGTCTTTATAGTCATACGCTGTAACTGCCAGCCACCAATGCCAGGCCGAAGCATTGGCTATCGCCAGATCATGATGTATCAAACGTGCTACATACAAGGCTGGTGTCATACCCGTATCTTTGCCGGATGGGGTTACTTCTTCCTGATCTCCCAGTAAGCAATATTCACTTTGCCAGAACTCAAGGGGCACACTGGCTGTTGGAATTGCTGTGGCAACTTTCTGACGTACACTTTTTAAGATTTCCGCTGGAGCTGATGTAAAGTAACTATGTCCAGATATAACTTTGTCTACATGAGAGAGATTACCTACATACAAAGGTGACTGATTATTGAAAAACGTATAAATCTGTTCGCCACGTGTAGGTTTATCCGCTTTCTCATACAGATAATTCAGTTTGGCTGCTTCTGCCAGTTTGATCTTTACTGAAAGGTTTTGTGCTGTCAATACAGAGTCAAGTATTTTTGTGATAGCTGTTATCTCTGTATTGGTATAAGGCGTGCCTTCCTGTCCGTTACCTGTCCAATCCCATTGGGGTTCATTGAATGGACTCAGATAAGTGAAAGGTACTCCATCACTGGAAAATTGTCGGGATACATCAGCCAGAAACTTAGCAAACGCAATATAGTTTTCCGGTGCAATATTAGCCTGTTCTCCATTGGATGAAAATGCCTTACCATTTTTGGTTAACTGAACAGGTGGGCTATTGGTAAATCCTATAAACTGTTCTACGCCCCGTTGTTTAGCGGCCAGCATAAACCAACGTTGACCAGACTGCTTCGACCAGTCATAACTCATATCTGATTTTAAAAAGCCTTCTGTTTGTCTCCATTCATCTGAAATATTATTCTGGGTCATGCTTCCGGCTCCAATATTAAATCGCCAGCAGCTTAAACCAATTCCTTTGGGTTTGCCGTTGGCATCATTTTCCATACTAAATAACCAGTCCGCAACTTGTTCTTTTTTTGCCTGAGGCCAGTTGCCAATGAATTGGCATGTCCAGGCATCAGAAGCACCAAAGTTACGAATGTATTGCTGCCGTTGATCCAGATGGATAATGACTGAGTTTTTTATACTTGAGGTTTGCGGTTGTTTCTGATTGTGGATCGAACAACTTGCCAGAAGTAAAGTAAAGGATAACAAGCTTATGAGGGTCCACTGGAGGCTCTTTTTCAGAGATAGTAAAGAAATATTCATAACCAGGTTTAATTTAAAGCTTGTTAAGAGCTATTTTAGTATTGGTTTGATTGATATAAAAGTGTTTTCAGAGGCTTCTTTGAGCTATAAAGCTAAAGGTGAGTAAACAGTTTCTTCTACTATAACAATACTCTACCCGATCTTTTTGAAAATATATTTTGAAAAGACCGGGTAGAATACTAAAAAATAAGCCTTATCAGGCTATAGACAAGGATGAAGGCTTAAAATGAGCTTCATCCTTGTTTATATTAATTAGTAGTTGGGACTTTGTTGTAGCTTGCCGTTGGAAGCCTGTATTTCTGCAAGAGGGATCGGAAGCCAGTAATGCTTCTCTTCAAACTTACGACCATCCAGTGCCACTTTGCGTGTATAGGCAAATGTGCCATCTGCATTTTTAGTAATAGTAATTCCATAAGCTGGCTGGTTCTCTGTATCCATCGCTATTTTCCATCTGCGCACATCGTAGAAGCGATGTTCTTCAAATGCCAGCTCAACCTGCCGTTCTCTCTGAATAGCTGTGCGCATAGCGCTTTGTGATAATCCTATAGGCAAGTCAGGCATTCCTGCTCGACTTCGGATCTGATTGATGGCTGAATATACAGAGGCATCAGGACCTGCTGCTTCATTTTGTGCTTCTGCATAGTTTAACAGAATCTCTGCATAACGCATATAGATCCAGGGTTGTGTCCCTGCCACATCCCAAGGATTGTTAATAGGCAGTTTCTCATCAATAAATTTCCGTAAATAATAACCTGTTTTCGATGTATTCCAGTTGTCTTTCCCATCTTTGCTGTCCTGACCACCTGGCGTAAAGGTCTCAACCTGACGATCCCGGTAGGTGGCGCCATTGTACAGGATGGTAGCATAAAAGCGAGGATCACGATCGGTATAAGGCTTGGATGCATGTGCACTATTATTCCAGTCAAAAGGAACCGCAGTGTTTTCATCTTCTACTACTTCATAACTATCAACCAGGTTTTGGAGTGGTGTGTTACCTGCCCAACCGCCATAACCGTTTGCTCCATTGGAAATTTCAAGACAAACATGTCGTGCTCCAATTACATATAGCCTTTCAAAGATAATTTCATTGCTGGATGGAGTCAGGAATAGTGACTGGTAATTGTTATGTAGTGAGTAAGATCCCAGATCCATAACATCTTTTGCTGCTTTTGCTGCTGTTTCCCAGGACGAAGCTCCATAAAGGGGACTTGCCGCATACAGTAACAACCGGGATTTGAGTGCAAGTGCAGCTCCTTTGGTAGCACGACCCAATGGCCATGCAGAAGTGTTACTCGCTGGCAAACCTGCTGCTGCCTCTTCCAGTTGGGATACCACATACGTAATTCCTTCTGCAATGGTACTTCTCTTAAAAAGAGATTCGTCTGTAAGATTATCGCTCAGATAATATACTTTATCTCCCATCAAAACAACAGTTCCGTAATTTCGGATGAGGTCATGATAGCGGAATGCCCGGATAAACTTTAATTCAGCAATCAGCATTTGTTTGCGGGATGCGCTCATAGGAACATTTTCTATGATCTGAAGTGCATAGTTACATTCACGGATGCTTCTATAACTACGTGACCATAAAGTTCCTGCTATGCCTGTTGCTTCTGGTGAGAGCAGACCCCGATGAATAGCCCATGTATTGTCATCACTGTTATAAATAGCCTCATCAGTAATTGATCCCCACAGGGCATATTCGAAACCACGTCCAAAGCCGGGATTTGTACCTTCTGCTTCCTTATCCTGTAGTTTAACTCCCATATAGCGGTTGATAACATAGTCTTCAAATAAAGAAGAGTCAGAGGTAATGGCATCATCCGAGATTCTGTCTGTTGTAGTCACATCCAGAAAATCTTCATTACAACTACTGAGAAATACAGTCATGCAAACAATCAATGTCAGCCAGATGTATGTGTTTTTTATATTGCGTTTCATGTAGTACTAGTTTATTTTTTAACAGAGATCCTTGAATAGCTAATAGATGAGATAAAGTCCAGTCTTTTAAAGCTGAACATTTACTCCCAGGTTAATAATCCGTTGTTGAGGATAGAACTGTCCACTTTCGCTGCTACCTTCAGGATCGTAATCTTTTACTTTGGATACTGTGAATACGTTAAATGCATTGGCATATACTTTAACCATGCCCAAGCCTAGTTTAGCAACCAGTGGCTGTGGGAGAGTATATCCTATGGAAACGTTTTTCAGACGTATAAATGAAGCATTGTTCAACCAGAAGTTATTAGCATATAAGCCTCCATTCACAGAAGACGAAGCTCTGGTATCTACCCGGGGATAGCTGCCATTTGGATTGGAAGGACTCCATCTGTTGTCGGCCCAACTGCTATAAAAGTTACCTACATTTCCGGCTTCAGGCAATACATATTGACTAACTCTGGCCTGACCAGAAAACAGCAGGGATATATCAAAGTTCTTCCAGCCTGCATTGGCATTAAACCCATAAGTAATCTGTGGAATATTTCCATATTTAGTACGAACACGATCATCGGCAGTGATTTGTCCATCATTGTTATAGTCCTGGATAATCAGGTCACCAACTTGCGCAACGGAAAGGTGAGGATATTTTGCCAGGTCAGCTTCTGAACGGAATATACCCACTGTATTGTAGAGTAGATAGGTGTTCAATGGACGTCCTGTTTGTTTTTGATAATCCAGTACTGAGCCGGCTTCGTCGATGAATACAATCTCGCTTTTAGCAAGCGCCATATTCGCAGAGACACTATACCAGAAGTTGCCTCTGTGCTGATAGCCTACTGTAGTTTCAAACCCTTCACTATTTACCTTACCAATATTCTCAGAAGGTACCAATGAACCACCATAAGGATTTACAATACCTGTTACACCAGGTATAGAGGCATTACGGGTAGCCAGAATGTTGGAACGGTTTTGTTTAAAATAAATAAATTCCAGAGTGAAGTTGCGTAGGAATGTAGCATTGAAGCCAATGTCGGTTTTCTTTGCTGTCTCCCAGGTAATTGCTACGTTGGCAAGTTTAGTTAGATCAATGCCGGCATGTTTATCACTTCCAATAACATAGGTGCTGTTAAAAGAATAGTTATTGAAGTATTGAAACATATCTACGTTATCATTCCCTAATTGTCCATAAGAAGCTCTGATTTTTAAGTCATTGATAAAGGAAACATTCTCGCTGAACCAGTCTTCTTCTGAAACACGCCATCCTGCTGAAATAGCCGGAAAGTATCCGTAACGGTTACCTCTGGGGAAGGTAGAAGAACCATCAATACGCATCTGTACTTCTGCCAGGTATTTTTCTTTGAAGTTGTAGGCTATTCTACCAATGTAGCTTCTTCTGGCAAAGTTATAACTTGATCCTGAGTTGTTTCTGTCGGTAGCTGCAGATCCACCCTGTGATAATTCTGGTGTTTGAACGGTTGGATAATTTAGGCGTGAGGCACCAAATGTCTCTTTGTGTATTCTACTTTGTTCATAAGCAACCAATGCATTAACAGAATGGCTACCGAACTGTCGTTGAAAATTAACCTTAAAATTGGCAGTATACATGGCTGTATTCTCCTGGCTTTGGGATAAGGTAGCTGCTCCCGATGATCCTCCTGTAATGGTAGGCTGGTATGTATTGGAAGTATTATTATAGGAGTACAGCGTATAAGGCTTGTTAAATGTTTTGGAGAAGTTCCAGGTTCTGTCTCCAGCATAAAATCCATCTACTGATAATCCTTTTACTTTGGGTATAGTATAACTGGCTTTAAGAATACCATTGAAAACGTATATCGGATTGACATTGGTACCACCAAGATCGGTAACCATAACAACCGGATTGTTGTTCTCTATACCTGTAGAAGGTAATCCATTGGGATAAGTTGCTATAGCAGTAGGATAAGCTCTGTAAATAGCACGGAAAATATTACCTGCACTGGCGATAGGATATTGACGATCTTCCTGACGACCAGCAAGTGACAAGGATACTTTAAAATTTTCTGTTATATCCGCATCTATATTTGACCGGAAGTTATACTGATTGTATTTGGTAGCTCCTTTTTTATAAATGCCATCCTGATAAATTTTTCCCAGAGACAGGTAATACCGCACATTTTGTTGTCCACCGGATACAGACAGGTTATGTTGGTTCTGCAAAGAAACTTTTTTCAGTGTTTCCTTAGCCCAGTCTGTATTGGGATAATTGATAGGATCTGATCCATCACGGAATTTTTGAATCTCTTCTTCACTGTAATGCTGAAACATACCACCTGATTTGTTATTATAGTAGTCTATTTCGTTCTGAATAGTAGCATAAGTGGCAGCATCTGCCATTTTAGGTAGACGGGTGGGAGAGGAGAATCCCTGATTATAACTATAGGAAATGGTTGGTTTGCCAGATTTTCCGCGTTTGGTAGTAACCAGTATTACCCCATTAGCAGCACGACTGCCGTATACTGCCGCAGATGCATCTTTTAAGATAGATATACTTTCGATATCGTTGGGGTTGAGGCGCTCAAGACCACCAAGTTGTCCGGGAATACCATCAATAACTATCAGTACATCGTTATTTCCGGTTGTTGCCAACCCCCTGATTGTAAAGCTACTTCCATCATAGCCAGGCTCTCCACCACGGTTACTGGCAACTATACCCGAAAATCGTCCAGCCAGAGTGTTTGACACATTGGGCTGGGGGCTTTTAATCATATCTTCTCCTTTGATTTGTGAGATAGAGCCTGTAAGAGTTTCTTTCTTTTGTTCACCATAGCCGACTACAACTACTTCTGAAAGGGTTTGCAGATCACGGGCCATGTTAACAGAAAGATTTGTCTGCTGTCCTACAGTTACTTCTTCTGTGGTAAAACCAATCGAGGAAAAAACAAGAATAACATCAGAGCCGGGTACTTCAATGGAAAAGTCACCAGTTGCATTGGTGGTAGTACCCTGTGTGGTACCTTTAATGATAACCGATACGCCAGGAATTTCTTCTCCTGTTTCTGTATTTTTTACTTTACCCTGTATACGCCTTCCTGACTGGGCCCAAGTTGAATTGGAACCCAGATACAGAATTAATAACAGCAGCAATAGGGTAACTTGCTTCAATTTTTTAGGTAGATAATAAATCATACATGTGTTGATTAGGATGAATAAACAAACAGATAGCTATCTTAGGAAAAAGGCTATCTTGTAAGGGTTATATAAAATAGTGTATGGTTTTTCAACTTTTGAGTTATAGCCAGAGGAGCCAGCTTTCTTATCTCTAAGAGGTTATCTGTTATTCCATATGTCATCGCCTATACATTGCTTCGCCGATTCTGGAAGAAGGATGATACTAAGTTTTTCAGGTAAGAACACCTGCTGACAATGAAGATGAAAAACGGTGGTGCCAAAAAAGACAAACTGGCCTCTTCTGACCCCACCTCACCCCTTAAACACCTCAAATGTCAATGAAAATGATTGGTTGCAGAGGGGGATAATTAACGAAAAAGAGGGGGTATATGTGGATTTATAGTAAGATTTGGGGTAATCTGATAAAAATTACAACAGTTGTACTATATCGGGAGAAAAATAGGTGATTTTAAGAAGGCGGAGTAAATGTAGATTTTATAGAATATCAGACAGATACAGGCATAACGGTAAACAGACTCTGTCTTTTCTTTATTAGAATTCCGGGATTTTCTATTTGAGTCATGAAGCATCAATAGCTTTATTTCATCTGTTTTGGCAGTAAGGGATATTTGATTTGAAGAAATGATCCGCTTTTTGGCTTTTAATAACCCTGTAGAAACAGAGTATAAGATCACGACTGAAGAACTATATGAGGTTCAAGAGTGACTTACAGAGTATGGTCAGCGAATACTACATACTACGGAAATAGTTTTTACAGCAGATGCAAGCTCCCTTACGAAAACTATTTGCGAGTCAAATATCTACTCTTGTTTGATAAACTCAGAAGGGGAACAACCAAACTCTTTGGCAAAACATTGTCTGAAATACTTCAAATCCGTAAATCCTACCATATAAACTACCTCAAACACCTTGTATTGCCTGCTTTTCAACAGGCGTGCTGCTTCTGCCAACCGAAAGGAACGTACATATTCGTTGGGAGATAGACCTGTGAGCATTTTAACTTTTTTATATACCAGCGAACGACTCATATTCAATACATCCGATAGCTCTTCAATAGTAAATTCCGGATTATCCAGATTGGATTTCAGCATTTCGTTAATTGAGTTCAGAAATTTCTCATCCAGTGGATTAATCCCCTCATTTTTGGCAGATCGCTCTGTTTGACTTCCTTCTGATGCAAAGTAATTGCGATAAAATCGCATAAGTCTTTGCTGGGAGTCAAGTAGGTTATGTACCGTCAGGCGCAAAATATCCGTACTGAAAGGTTTTGTCAGATAAGCATCAGCCCCAATTTCCATACCTTCTTTATGACTGGATATGCCTGAACGGGCTGTTAGTAAGATCACAGGAATATGGCTGGTACGTATATTCTCTTTTAACTTCCGACAAAGTTGAATGCCACTCATTTCTGGCATCATAATATCGCTGATGATCAGGTCTGGGTGGCAGCTTAATGCCAGATTATAACCCTCTTTGCCATTTGGAGCCTCAAAGATTCTGTATTCTTTTTCAAAAAACTCCCTCAGGAAAAGCCGTATTTCCTCATCATCTTCTATGAGAAGCAGGCTGGGAAAACCTTTCTTTTTTCCCGGTAACTCTGAGTCACTATAGAAGGACGCCTGCCATAATGGATTTTGCCAGTGAGGTTTGAGGCTATCTTGAATCGAATCCTGCCTGTATAATGTATCATCAAAATAGGTTTGCCCCTCTGATACATCAGGAACTGCTATTTCTTCAGGTCTGAAATGCTCATTCCCTAGGGGAATCGTAATGCTGAATGTAGAACCTGCCCCTTCCTGACTTTCTACATCTATTTCACCATTATGCAAATGGACCAACTTTTTGGCTAAAGATAAACCAATACCGGAACTCATAGAGCCAGAAGATTCTCCCTGATGAAACCAGTCAAAAATAGCTTGCTGATATTTCTTGGGTATTCCTATACCATCATCCTTAATTGAAATAAGGGCACAGTCTTCCGGATATTTTTCATTTGTCTGAACAGAAATGCCTACTATAATATGATTTCCTTTGCCTATGTATTTGAATGCATTGGATATCAGATTGTTTAATGCCATCTCCAGTTTCTCTTTATCAAACCAGGCTAAAATAAATGGCTGTTCAGAGTCTACTTGAAACAAGATATTCCGGTGCTGAGCCAATGGACGAAAGGTAGCTGCAATATCCTCTACAAAGCTTACCAGATTATCCGGTTTTACCTTCAGTACTACTTTTCCGTTTTCCAGCTTGCGGTAATCCAGCAATTTATTGATCAGATCCAGCAATTTATGGGCATTGCGATGCATCATCTGAAGCTTTCGTCCGGTTTGAGAGGATTGAGGCTCTTCTGCCAGCATTTCCTCCAGCGGACCCAACATTAGGGTTAGAGGTGTTTTGAACTCGTGAGAGACTTCTGTAAAGAAAGTCAGTTTTTGTTGAACCAGACGACGTTCGTACCTACGTTGCTTTCGTTCAACTGTTAATCTTTTCTTAAGCTTGATCTCCCGTCTGATCACAGAAAAAACGATCCAGCCAACAGCTATCAGTAGCAATACATAGAAAAGATAGGCCAAAGGCGATTGCCAGAAAGCGGGCTTCACAGTGACAGAGATGCTGGTAAAGTCTTCATTTCGTATATTGGCATTCGCAAATACTTTGACCTTAAAGACATAATCACCAGGTTTCAGATAACGGTAGGTAGCTGTACGAGCATTGCCAACAAAGTTCCACTCTTTATCAAGCCCTTCCAGCATATAACTATATTTGTTTTTTTCAGGGTAATTGTAATTGACACCTGCAAATTCAAATGTTAATAGATTCTGATCGTGTTCCAGTGTAATGTGTTTAGTTTGGCTAATAGCCTTCTGTAAAATTGGATTGCCATCTAATGTATCACGGATATGAACGGGTTTGTTAAAAAGAGATATTCCTGTGATTAAAATGCGGGAGCATTGGGTACTTTCCTTTACCTGATCAGGATAAAACATATTCATTCCTTGGCTTCCCCCCATACACATATACCCTCCTACTTGATTATATAAGGCTGAACCGGGATTAAATTGCCCTTCCTGTAATCCGTCGGATATATCATAGTTAAAAAACACATGCTGAGACCTATCAAATTTTGATATACCCAGATTAGTGCTAACCCATATATTTTCGTCTTTATCACACAAGATAGAATAGATCGTATTATTCGCTAATCCATTTTTCTCACTATACCGTCTGAGTGTATTATGTTGAGGATCAAATACACATAATCCGCTACCTCCTGTTCCCATCCAGATTCGTCCGCTTCTGTCAGATTTAATGGCAAAGACAATGTCGCTTTTAATTTGCTCTCTTTCCGGAGAATCTGTGAAATAACGGTTGTACAAACGAGTAACAGGATTGTAAGAATAAACGCCATCGCCATAAAAGCCAATCCATAGATTTCCCTGCTGATCTTCGGTAATCGAACGCACATCGCCTTCTCGCAAAGCTCCTCTAAAATACGGAAGGTTGGAATAGGTTTTATTTTTCTCATCAAGTAGGCAAAGACCTCCGCGATTGGTACCAATCCAGATACGATTTCTCGAATCTTGAAAAATTATCCGAACATCATTACCTCCCTGCTTTAACGGATCTTCAGTCAGATACTGATAGTTTACAAATGAATCATTGGCTGGATTATATAAGAACACCCCATGTGCATAAGAGCCTAACCATAAACGTCCCTGTGCATCCCATAGGGCTGCCAAAATAGCATTATCAGTAAGTTTACCAGGGCCTTTACCTGCTATGAAATGTTTTAGTGTACGGCCATATAAGTCAGTTTTATAGATACCATCCCCATCCGTTCCCAGCCATAAGTTCCCCTCAGGGTCATAACACATACCATAAAAAGGTACTTTGCTGGCAGTTGAACTGGTATACATGTTTTTTTCTACACGTACAAAGTTTTCCTTACTACTACTAACCAGATAAGCCCCATCCCCATAGGTTCCTATCCAGATATTTTTGTCTTTGTCTTCATAGATAGACTGAATGGTTCGTTTGGAAATATCTGAAGAGCCAATAGTCTTCATACTGATAAACTTACACTCTTCTAGTGACCGCGTTTGAAGCTGACGTAAATCAAGTTGATAGATACCTGCTGCCAATGTGCCAATCCATAGATTTTCTCCTGAGTCGATCAACAGAGAGTTTACTGGAATGGAGGCAATAGAGGTTTCAGGGGAGTCAAAGAAGAAAAATTTATTTTCGAGTCTTTTATATATTGCCAATCCCACACTGGTGCCTATCCAGATATTACCCGCTTTATCTTCCTCAAAACAATAGACATTGGCAGATTGGAATTTGGGAATCGAAAGGGAGGAGATCTTTTTTATAACTTGCCCACCACTGACCTGAAATACTTCCAGACCTCCTTGTTGTGTCCCTACCCATAAAAGACCAAACTTATCTTCCCATAAGCTTATTGTTTTGGTATTCTGCAAATCTGGATAAGTTTCAGGAATATAGGGCGTAAATTTCTTACTTTTCTTATTAAAAGAGGCAAAGCCTCCACCATACCAGGCTATCCATAGGTTATGGGCACTCCCCTCTGTAATAAAGCTTACATCATTATAAGCATGTTGCTGATAATTGCCAAAGTCGTATTGATAGTGTAGAAACGTTTCATGAGTTGCATCAAATTGTAACAACCCTTTTCGGGAAGAAATCCAGAGTGTGCCTTCGGAGTCAGTAAACAGACTTTGAATAAAGTTGTCTGCAATGCTGATTTTTGAGTCAGGGTTATAGCGAAATACCCGAAAGGAATAGCCATCGAACTGATTTAATCCATCTTCAGTGGCAAACCACATACGTGACTGCTGGTCTTGAGTAACGCTGTTTACCACTCCTTGGGAAAGTCCATTTTTACTAGTCCAGTGTCTGATAAGGTTTTTGGGATGAAACTGTGCGCAAACACTTTGTAAACCTATGCAGAAAATAGCCACTCCTATGCAAAATCTCCCCACCATATGTATTGGTATAGAAAATAGTCAATATTTTGTCTGAAAAATTCTATAATGTATGGTGCAAACATACACTTTCCAAAGCATAATCAATAGCAGAAATTGTATATTATAGAGGGGGGATTGAGTAAATAGTAGAGGGTAAGTGTATTCTGTGATGAATTTTTGTTAGTAGAAAGGGTAAATTATCCGAAAAGCCTGTACAAAATCAAATTCTTTCAAGTAGGTAGGCTAGCCTTGTGATAAATGGGTAGGCAGGATTGGTAATATACACTAGGCTGAATGAGAATAACCCAATTGATATAAACTTTAATTTATTGTTGCTCAGATACTAAAGTTTGGGGCACGGGTATATCAGGTATAGTTTATATCTAAATAACTCGTATAGTTCCACTTTCATACCTATTAGAACTCTTATCTGTTAATTAATAAGCTATCTTAGACTTTTCTCGTTCTTTTTCCACCATTCGCAATCTCTCTTTTCTTGAAAGTGAAAGAATAATGCCTTGATCGGATTTACTAAAATCTGTGCATGTGCTTCATTGACTTCACAAAAGAGTTGTGCATAATTCACTGCACCCGCTGATTGCGGTGAGTTATGCGCAGCCAAAAAAATGATCGGAGTTATGATCAAAGTCAAAAGTGCTATGAACAAAACACAATCTGCTCATTGATCGAACAGATTGCCTTTCCATTGCTAAAAAAACTTTTGCCATGAACTATACGCAAGCCGTCTTTTGCTGTGAATTAAACGCAAGAGTAAGGCTTGTCGTAAATTCAGTATTGTTACGGTTCGGATAAGTTGCTAGCTAACATATAGAATACTGTTGTTAGGCAGTTTGATTACTTAAAACTTATAGGTAAAACCAACTGCTATATTCCTGGGTTTTTGCGGATTGACAGACCAGTAACCTATATAATAGACTTCGTTGGTTATATTGTTAACATTGAATGAGACACGGAATCGTTCTGCATTGTAAAATACACTTGCATTAAGTAACGTATAACTGGGCAAATTGAATATACCTGTCTGACTATTATCAATTACTTTATAGGTACTGGCATAGTTTCCACCAATGCCAATGCCCAGATTGCGAAGTTTGCCAGTGGTAAACTGATAGGTTGCCCATAGATTTGCCAGATTTTGAGGACCTTGGCCACCCGGACTTCTGCCTGGCTCACTATAAAAATCGGTTTGATCTCCTGCAATAACTTTGGTTTCATTATGACTGTATCCGGCAATAATATTCAATCCCCGTAATGGGTTAGCTGTTAGTTCAAGCTCAAATCCTTTGCTGCCTACTTTGCCTCCCTGTGTCACACTGCGGGGATTGGAAGGATCTGGCATTACCCGGTTAGATACTTTGATATCATAGACAGATAAAGTTGCATATAGGTTATCTGAAAATAAACTGGTTTTTACTCCATACTCCAGTTGGTCTGCATGCTCGGGTTTGAAAGATTTTACACGAGGATTGCTTCCATCTGCATCAGTAACCTGTTGTGGAGCTACATTGATAAATGCATTCATGTAGTTAAAAAATAGCGATACTTTATCAATGACAGGCTGATACACTAAACCTAATTTTGGAGACAGTGCAAATTGGTCAAAATCATCTTCAGAAGTACTTTTCTCACCTTTGGAGTCAAAGTAATCTCCACGCAGACTACCCATGATTAGTAAACCAGGTGTAATGTTGAGTATATCAGATACATATATGCTATAGGAACTGTTACTTATATTACTGTGGCTTCCTTCTGTACCTGCCAGAATGTTGTCGATCGATGCCTCAGTCAGATAAACAGGAGGGAGGGTATCGCCAGAAAAAGGCTCTACATAGTTGACATCTCCCTGTGGTGTAACACCACGAGCATATGCCCAACCAGATCCATTGTCAATTACATTTCGGTTAAAGAAGTCCAGACCAATCACTACACGGTTTCGTAGACTTCCGATCTTAAAGTCTCCGTTAAAGTTCTGCTGAATATCTGTTGTATAGGTTACCTGTTGTTCTTTGTGAAAATATTGACTGAAGTAATTATCACCTGATACGTCATCCCATATATAAGTATAGAATCCGTTTGAACGAACTGTAGCGCGTGAAAGCACAGTTTGTGAAGTCCACTGACTGGAAAGTTTGTATATCATCTGTCCCTGCAGATTAAATCTTGGATTCTTAATGGTCAGATCATTGCTGGTAAAGGAAAGACTATTATTCAGATTTAACTCCTTTAGATTTTTGAAAGGAAGAGTACTTGCTCGGTCTGAGTGGAAGAATACAGGAGGTACAGCCCGTTCTTCGTCCAGTATCTCTGTCAGAAAGTGAAAGGAAAGTCTATCATTGACTTCATATACCAAGGCAGGTGCTATGAAAAAAGATTTCTTGAACCCTGCATCCTGAAAGCTGTTTTCTGTATGATAAGCAGTATTTATCCGTAACGCTACTTTTTCTGTTTTGCTTAAAGGGGTATTGATATCAGCTGTAATCCGGTTGAGCCCAAAACTTCCTGCATTATAGGTGAGAGTACCTTTAAAGGTATAATGTGGCTTCTTTGTAATGGTATTGATAAAACCGCCATATCCATAAAAACTACCTCCAAACAGTGTCCCGGAAGGACCTTTAATAACCTGAATCTCTTCCACATTTGCCGGGTCCAGATTACCACTGGTTAATCCGGGTAGGCCGTTAACCAGGGTAGTTTGCGCTTCAAATCCCCGTAAGGCAAAATAAGAAGCTCCATCACCTGCTCTTCCGGTTGATTCCCAAGTTCTGGTAATGCCAGGTACATTGCGCATAGCATCATCATAACTGGTAATAACCTGTTGAGTCATCAGTTCTGAAGAGATTATACTATACACCTGAGGATTTTCCAGGTTTTTCAGTGGCATTTTGGCAACAGAAACAGTTTCTCTGTTAGGACCTGTAGAAGATACAACAATCTCTTGAAGTTGAGCTGCATTCTCTTTTAGTAAAAAGTCAAGGGTTGTGGTTTGACCTGTTTTGATATCAACAGTCTGTTGTTGTGTTTCCAGTCCTACAAAAGATGCTATTACTGTTTGTGTCCCCTCAGATACACCTTTTAACTGGTAGTTTCCATTTTTGTCAGTTAATGCCCCTTTCCGACTTCCCTTGATCGTAATGTTGACAAATTCAGCTGGACTGCCATCTGATGTTTTTACAGATCCCTGCAGATTTCCATTTTGCGCGAAAGCCAGAATTATACTTGTAAAGAAGAAAAAGAGGCTGTAAGTAAAGGTCTGTTTCATAAAGTATGATTTGTTCTCAGCCTCAAAAGTATTATTTAGAATTATTTTAAACAACGACTATTT
The DNA here is from genome assembly GCF_030068605.1 of Xanthocytophaga agilis. Classification (NCBI taxonomy): domain Bacteria; kingdom Pseudomonadati; phylum Bacteroidota; class Cytophagia; order Cytophagales; family Rhodocytophagaceae; genus Xanthocytophaga; species Xanthocytophaga agilis. The sequence continues at coordinate 54,931 of NZ_JASJOU010000017.1, read as the reverse complement.
GAAATAATTCTAAATAAATTGCAGCTTAATGCCAGATCTTTCATTTCATCAAGCTGTTTAAAAAATGATGCAATCAATGCTTGTTAGTAAATCTTAAAAACGAACAATAATTGTCCGAAAACGGACATTCGGTAGAGGTTTATCTCCCTGTACAAGACTACAAGGAGTTTTAAGCCTCTGGTATAATCCTTGAGACGCCTATCTAGGGATTATTAATGTTATATACCTATGTTCTACAGCTACTTAAAAACCGCCTGGCGCAATCTGCTCCAGAATAAGACCTTATCGTTTATCAATATTATTGGTCTTTCTCTGGGGGTAGGCTTTGCTTTGCTCATTGGAATGTGGATTCATTTTGAACAGAGTTTTGATAAGTTTAATACCAATAAGGATCGTATTGCTTTTGTGGGAAGGCATCTGCTGTTGAATAATCAGAAAAGTACTGCCCTATCTGTTATGTTGCCCTTGTATGATGAGCTTAAAGCTAATTATCCGGAAGTAAAACGTGCGACGCGGTTTGACTGGGGGAGGATGCATAGCTTGGTGCAGGGCAACCACAAATTTAACAAAGAAGGTATCTATGTGGATCCTGATTTCCTGGAGATGTTCACCTTAGAAGTGATAAAAGGAAATCCGAAAACTGCTTTGATCGATCAGAATGCCATTGTGCTCACTCAATCACTCGCAAATGCATTATTTGGTTCTCAGGACCCTATCGGAAAACTTATTACAATTGATAATCAATACCCTCTCCAGGTGACTGCTGTGATGAAGGATGTTCCGAAAAATTCATCCATACAATTTGAGTTTCTGGCACCTTTCTCCTTTCTGATTCACCAGAATGAGGAAATCAAAGGCTCACGAACAAGATGGAATAATAATTTCCTGGGAACCATCATTGAGATAAAAGAAGGAACTTCTATGGAAGCACTTTCTCAAAAACTCAGTCCTTTGCTTAAAGATAAAGATACTGGAATAAAAGATCAGAAGTTGTTTCTTTTTCCAATGGTAAGATGGCATTTATACGATGATTTTACTAATTGGGTAAATACGGATGGAAGGATTGGCTACCTGCGTTTGTTTGGAATTATTGGTATCTGTGTTTTGCTTATCGCTTGTATTAATTTCATGAATCTGGCCACTGCCCGCAGTGAAAAACGTGCCAGAGAAGTTGGCATTCGCAAGGCAGTAGGTTCTCAACGGAGCCAGCTGATTGTGCAATTTCTAACTGAGTCGTTGTTGACTTCTTTTGTTGCCTTTGTACTTTCATTGGTATTGATTCAATTGATATTGCCCTCATTAAGCAATTTTGGGCTTGAAGATATAAGACTTGATTACAGCCACCCTGGTTTTTGGATGGCTGTGATTGCTTTTTGCCTTGTTACTGGTTTGCTGGCGGGGAGTTATCCTGCTTTCTATTTTTCCTCATTTTTGCCAGTACGGGTATTGAAAGGTGTGCTAAAGCAAGGCAAAGGCACACTCAGCTTCCGGAAATTTTTGGTGGTATCACAGTTTGCTATTTCAATCGGGTTAATCATTTGTACACTTGTAGTGTTTCTTCAGGTCAAACATGCCCAAACACGCCCCATTGGGTATAATCCGGATAACCTTCTTATGCTGAATAGCAATCCGGATCTGCTAAAAAATTACAATGCGCTAAAACAGGATTTGCTGAACACAGGATATATTGAAGCAGTTGCCAAATCGTCCAGTGGCATGACTTGGGTGAACAATGATTTTCCCCATTTTAGCTGGGAAGGAAAAGATCCCAATACAACTATTGCATTGGATGTGGTGATGACTGATTGGGATTATGAAAAAGCTACACAACTGACATTTTTAGCAGGCCGACCCTTTACAAAAGAATTCGCAACGGATTCCAATAGTATTATTCTGAATGAAGCTGCCCTGAAACTAATTGGGTACAAAGATCCTATTGGTAAGACGATCAAACTTGGGGATAAGGTGTTGACTATTGTAGGTGTTATTAAAAATGTACTTATGAGAGATCCTTTTAAGTCTGTTGCACCTGGTGTTATTTTATTTAATACAGATAATATAAATGTCATTTTGATCCGGTTAAAAAACAATGCAGGTCTGAAGTATACCCTGAATACAATTGAACCCATTATTGGAAAATACAATGCTTCTCTACCCTTTGACTATTATTTCGCAGATGAAGAGTTTGCAAAGAAATTTACTACTGAAAATCAGGTAGCCAGATTGGGAGGTATATTTGCTGGACTAGCTATTTTTATTTCCTGTCTGGGATTATTCGGGTTGGCTATGTATATGGTTGAACGTCGGGCCAAAGAGATTAGCATCCGAAAAGTATTGGGTGCCTCAGTGACGCATCTCTGGTTATTGTTGTCCAGAGAGTTTGTCTGGATGGTTGTCATTGCCTTTTTGATTGCTTCTCCTATAACATTATGGGTGATGAATGGATGGTTGAGGAGATATGAGTATCGCGTTGAGATCTATTGGTGGATTTTTGCCATTGCTGGTATACTTGCAATCAGTATTGCTTTGGTCACAGTGAGTGTACAAGCTATTAAAGCCGCCCTTGCCAATCCAGCAAATCGGTTGAGAACAGAATGATTATTGATCATGTAAAGTTATTCGTGAAATTAATCTTACCTGAATCATCCTGGTAAGATTGATATGGGTTCTCCCGAACTTTAAGGAGAAGGATTTTATTTTGGAGATGGAAGATGGTCGAGTAAAGTAAAAAGAATAAGCTATAAATTGAACAATGATGCCTTCAAACGCAAAAGGTTGTAATTGTGCGTTGGAAATCTTTTCCCGCTAGGAAAGCCCCTGGCTTTGCGCGGGGAGGTCCGGCAGAAAGTACCCTTTTTTGCTCACACACAAATCTGGCTCACCAAATTCTCGTTTGGTACCCTTTTTTGGCAAGCAAAAGATGAAGAGGTTAGTGGAAGAATAATGTAAGGGACAATAAGCAGACTCAGGAAAAGAGATTTCTCAAAAGCTAACCAGCATCTATACTCTTTTCAAAAGCATAGATGCTGATTTTGTAAAACAAGCATTTCATTCAATATTCGGGATGGATCATATTAACAGAACTATACTGTTTATTTTTTTAAAGAATGACTTATGCCAAATTTTTTGTTTTTGGTATCGACTATCAAAATGTAATTCAGAAAAAGTGCATTACCTGTCATTCCGCCAATACCGATTTTCTTCATTTGCATAACCTGTGCATTGCTAACACCATCCATATACGTTACAGTATGGATAGGCAATTTAGTTGTAGCTATTTCAATACTATCTTGTGTAGGGAAGGTGTTGGCTGTCATAACCTTCTCCCATGACTTTACCTGGTATTGAAGGGGTGTGGAATTGGGAACGGAAAGAGATAAACTTGTTTCTTTATCTGTTAGAAGTGGATATGCACTTGAGCCTGTGTCAAAATAAAGAATAGTCTTTTTGTTTTTCAACAGAGCAGGTAACAGGATGCGTTTCCCTGTAAAAATGAAATCCGATAAACTGAAGTCTGAGGCAATCTTTGTAGGGATACTATCGCCAATAAAAATCTTTTTTGCTGGATAGTCAATTACCAGGGTCTTATTCTCAAAGAAGTCAACTCCAATGGTTCCTATAATCTCTATACTGTTCTTTTCTTTCCAGTGAATCGATGTGCTATCAAATTGCCTGATCGTTATTTCTTTTGCCAGTATCTTCTTTTTACCTATTCGAAATGAGAAGTTAGTTACTCTATCTGCTGAGTCTTTTATCTGTACTGATTTAGGATATCTGGCTTGTATAGCTTTTAGTTTATTGGTATAAAACAGTGAATAAGGAGAGCCTGAATCAAACTGCATATAGAACAATTTGTCACAGTGTGGGATTTCCACAGGGATTAGCAGAGCTGAATAAGATTCTGGCTTTGACTGAAGGGTATCTGTATACCACTGAAAGTCCAGTTGATAATCTTCTGTAGGTACTATCAGTGTATTGGTAGGTGTTTGGGGTATCTGCTGAGCCAGACATACGTCTGCAAAGGGAGGTATGAAGTAAATGATCATGAGCACACTGGCTCTCAGAAGTGTAGTAGTTTGCATAGGAGTGTGATGGTTTATCAGATGCAAAACTACGGAGCAGACCAATGAACGTCTATAGACATTTGCACGTCATTTCCACGAAATTAGGCAATAACAGACGTCTTTGAGACATAAGAGGACGCTAAATGAAGTTTTTGTATCTGGAAAATTTGCAAAAGAATAATGACTGTATTCAGTGTATAACAGAAGAAAAATGTCCATATAAAATCTAGTACGTAAGGACTTGCAGCATATTTAACCTGAAGGAAGTTAAAGAGAAACGTTAGCAAAAGCAGCACATGAAACGATATTACCCAATAAATCTGACTGAGAATTACTTTTCTGGCAAAACAAATGATGGCAGGATGTTGCTCCTTTCGTTTCTTTAAAAGAAACGATGGAACAAGAAAGTGTACAAATGGGATGATCAGATACACAAAGCAGGAAAGACAAAGTAATCGTAGAAAATGTTTGTCCTCTTCTATGCTGGAAGAGTCCTCTTCATGCAGATCTTTTGTGAGATTTTGCTCAGGAGAATTGAGTCCTAGTAGTTCTTCATAGGGTATTTCTAAGGCAGTAGCAATAGCTTTTAGCGTATAATTGCGGGGGGTACTTTCTCCACTTTCAATTCGCTGAATAGTTCGGGCTGTAACTTTTGTTAAGGCAGATAGCTCTTCCTGGGTTAGTCCTTTGCTTTTTCGGGCATTACTGATTTTGTGATGTAGGGTCATCCTAGGTTTATTTTGTTTCTTTCAGGTAGAAGTAGAGCAGATTTTTTATACTATCTGCTCTACTAGTTAGGTATATTGCTCTACTATTTCAATTTTACTAACTAGGCTTATATCCAAAATAGCCATGCTAGACACATACTGGAAACTATAGCCAATTGTGAGTAAGACGTTTCTGTTTCTATATTTATAATAATCAAAGGGATATTCTTCACTGATATATCCGAGGTTTGGAAAGCTCAACTCATAATCCATATTGACACTAAATTTATTTAACTTCCATACTAATCCAAAGCTTAGTCCATAATCTGTTCTGTCAGGTTGTTCTTTGTTTGAACCAAATGTATTTGTTTTTGTCTTCTTATCGGGATATCGGCACCTGTTGTATTGTATGATCTTTACATATTTCTTTTCCTCCAATGCCATAAGCAAAATAGGGACCTGCATTGGCTCCAATTTTTGAGATCGAGTGTAACGAGGACTTAGTTGCTATTTTAAGAGGTGCCTGAAGGTAGATTTGATTGGTTGTCTTCTTCCAGTATATAAATAGGAGGGATAAGTGAACCGATCCATATATCCGCATCTTTGTGTATAGTGCCTTTGGTTGTTACTATAAGAGCATATTGCAGGTAGAAGATTTTAGAGAGTGCATACTCTCCTGTGACTTCTAAGTGAAAGCCAACCTATGATCTTTTATACCGATAAGGTAGTTAGTAGACTCTTCTGCATCGGAAATATTCACTCCTGCCTTTACTCCAAAAGTGAATGATGTGTTCTGTGCAAGCAAAAAATATGACCCGAAAAGTAAGGAGATTAGTAAAACGAGTCTGTAGTGTCGCTGCATAAGGTAATACAGTGATGGATAGTAGAAAATTTGCTGAGGAGTTTCTTTATTTCAAGCTTTTACTGTTGCCATTTGGGTAGTTGTCAGTAATTGCCAAAAGTCTAATCTATAAATTATTTTGTGTTACTATACGTGTTTTTATGAGTGACTTTCTATGAAGAACTGCTTTGCGAGTACTTTTAGTACTTATCCAAAGGATAACATTTCAGTAAAGCAAAACACGTAACAATAGCTGTATCAATTACCAGGCAAAAATCTGTTTTGGAGTTAAACGTATAGTATAAAGCACTATATTTTTCTACTAGCGCCTTTCCCAGAGTGTTTTCAGGCAGTATCTTGAATATATTTGTTTTACAAAGAAGAGCTGATAATGCAATCAACTATATACTTCTTTATTACTATGGTATATCTAACCCAGAGTTTTTATGTACTGCTGGTAAGCTTTTTCTGTTGTGCTAATCTGGCAATAAAAGCAGAGTCCTTCTATCCGATACAAAAGCAAGACCCGGCAGATAGTATACGCAGGCTCCTGGAGCAAAGTAATCTGAAGCGTGCTGATACCAACCGAGCGAATCTATTACTGCAACTAAGCGCATACTATTTAAATAGAAACCCACCCAACGCTGACAGTGCTTACCTATACGCCAGGCAAAGCTATATAGTAAGCAATGTTCTTCATTTTCAAAAAGGAAAGATTGAAAGTATTTACTTATTAGGGGATGCATTGGTGTGGAAAGGCAATGGGCAAACGGGGCGAAGCACCTTATTGAAAGGTATTTCCCTAAGCAAGCAACAAGGAGATACACTACAGCAGGCAATGGGCTGGCTATATGTGGCTGCCAGTTATGGGCGGACAGAAGCCGAAATACCTGAAAAGATTCGGGCCTTTGAACAAGCTATGCTTCTCTTCCGACACATCGGAAATAAAGAGAAAGAAGCCAATGCGCTGAAAGAAATTGCCGATATGCACTTCTGGCAGGGAAAATCAGCCCAGTCTTTGGGTGAGTTATTACAGGTAGTAACCCTTTACCGATCCATTAACTATCCTAAGATCCATTACACCTATGATCTGCTTGTAGCGGTAAACAAACAATTAGGTAATTACAAGGATGCTATTCAGTACGGATTAGCTTCGATTGAAAGCGCACGGGCTGCACAGGATACCACCTCATTCGGTCTTTTCCATGGGCGGCTCGGAACGATCCATGGAGAATTAAAACAATGGGAAGAAGGATTGCTTTATTTAAAAAAAGCTCTTTGGTACTTTGAGCAGGATAAAAATATCTGGATGGTACTTCATACTGCCCGACTTATTTCTGCTAATTTAATTGCCCAGAACCGACCCAGGGAAGCACTTGATTTCTTTCTGAACATTATCAGGAAATATCCTCCTGAACATGTACATGCTACCTTGGAAGTAGAAAGATCATTGGGTGATTGCTACCTGGCCCTAAAGCAATATGCTCAGGCCGAAAAACATTATCTTCAAATGATCCATATTGAAGAGAGCCGGGATAGAAAAGGGGAACATACCATCGTTACCTATGAAAAAGCGGGCAGCTTTTACCTGGCTATACAACAATATGATAAAGCAAGGGCTTACCTGGAGAAGGCTTTGCGTTTACAAAAGGAGGCAGGTACGCTGCTTACTATCGCTGATATTCATTTAAAGTTATTCAGGATTGACTCAGCTCAGGGAAGGTATCCGGCAGCGATTACCCATTATCAGCACTACAAAGCGTTGAATGACTCTATCTTTAATGAGGCAAAAAGTAAGCAGATTTCTACTTTGCAAATCCAGTATGATACCAGGCAGAAAGAACAAAATATTGCACTTCTCACCGAGCAGAATCAAGTGCAAGCAGGGCGTATCAGGCAAAGAGAGATTCAGCGCAACAGCATTATTGCTGGAGCCACATTGTTGTTGCTGCTTTTAGGGCTTATTTACAGGCAATACCAGGTCAAAAAGCGTAACAATGAGCAGTTGCAGGCTCAGAAACTGGAAATAAGCCGTCAAAATGTAGCATTGCAAGAGTTGCTCAAGGAAAAAGAATGGCTGCTTAGGGAGGTGCATCATCGGGTAAAAAATAACCTGCAAATGGTAATCAGTTTACTTGAATCACAATCGGCCTACCTGGAAAGAGAGGCCCTGCAGGCAGTCAGGGATAGTCAGCACCGGGTATTTGCCATGTCACTGATTCACCAGAAACTCTACCAGGAGCATAATGTAGCTACTATTGCTATGTCAGTGTATTTGCACGAACTGGTCCACTACCTGCGCGACAGTTTTGATATCAGCCAACGCATCCGCTTTGAATTACAGATCCAGCCCATTGAGCTTGATGCTACACAAGCGATTCCACTGGGGTTGATTCTCAATGAAGCCCTCACCAATGCACTCAAATATGCATTTCCCAATAACCAGGACGGCCTGATCCGGATTTCACTCATCGAACAGGCAGACCATCATTTTCTGCTTACAGTGGCTGACAATGGTGTGGGATTACCTGATGGTTTTGATAGTTTGACAACCAGTACTTTAGGCATGAAACTCATGCAGGGGCTTAGTCAAGATATCAATGCCCGATTGGAAATTGAAAGCCAGCAAGGTACCTGGATTCGGATCTGGTTCATGGCCCATCCTGTGTTAGGCCAACTACCTGTAGACAGTCTTCCGCTAGCAGATATGCTAAACGGGAAACCTTAAGGGTTGTGATCAGTTTTTAGAAGCCAATCCTGAGGAGATAATTCTGGATTCACTCCAGTATACTCTAATACAGCTTGGGCGTGTGATGATTCGTAACTTACTTGCTGAGAGAGGGTTGTTGCATATTTCTCCGACAGATGACCATGCCATTTGACTGCTCTCACACGAATAAGTTGGAGTCCTAAAATAAAAACATACCGGACGGTTGATAATAGCTTCAAGAGTCCGGTATGAAAAAAATACTGTTAGAGTCCTACTCCCCCGGTTGCTTCAATACGCTGGCCGTTGATCCATCGGGCATCCTCACTACACAGAAAGGCTGCAATGCCCCCTATATCGTCAGGTAGTGCTATACGACCTAGTGCGGAAATCTGGGCAGCAAAGGCTCTCATCTCAGGTGTATCGGTCATGGCGCCTCCTCCAAACACAGCTCCAGGAGCAATCGAATTGACAGTAATCCCTCTTGGTCCAAGCTCGGCTGCCAGATTTCGGGTAAACACGTCCATGCCCCCTTTCATAATACTGTAGGCAGAGACGCCCGGATAGCTGATACGTGCCACTGCCGAAGACATATTAATAACACGACCTGCATTGTTGAGTAAGGGAAGCATTTTCTGAGTCAGAAAGAATACACCTTTCAGGTGAATAGCATACATCTGATCAAACTCTTCTTCGGTTTGGGTGGCAATAGGTGAAGTATGACTCGTACCGGCATTGTTGATTAGAAAATCAAAATGATCTGTCTCAAAAGTATTCTTTAGAACCGATGTAAGTTTGGTGTAAAATGCGTCAAAGGTGCTGGTGTCTGCCGTATTCAAACGCAGTGCTGCGGCTTTGCGACCTAAGTCTTTTAGTTGAGTTACTACCGATTCGGCTTCTGTTTGCTGGCTATGATAGGTAATGATAACGTCAGTTCCTTTTTTTGCCAGGCTCAAAGCTATGTCTTTGCCGATACCGCGGCTACCGCCGGTAACCAGCGCAATTTTATTTGTTGTCATTGGGTTAATGTTTACAGTAAATGAACACTGCAAAGATCTACCCCTTACATCAGATTTGTTTTGTATACCTCAATCCGTCTTTTGTATAAATCAATCCTCTGTCTGATTTAGGCTTTCTGGTATTACCTTCTGCCCGGAAAGCGGCTGGAGAAAGCAGGGTCTGACGTTTGAAGAAATGGGAGAAGTGCGCAACGTCTGTAAATCCAAGACTGTCTGAGATTTCTGCCATAGTCCAATGTGTTTTCTTTAACAAAACCTGCGCCTCCTGTGCAATGCGTTCGGAAATCAGATCGGTTGTGGTACGTCCTGTTTCTTGTTTGAGAATCTTATTCAGATGATTTACATGAACGGCCAGCACATCTGCGTACTCTTTAGCTGTACGTAAACGCACCTGTTGTTGTGGGGTCTCAATCGGAAATTGTTGTTCCAGTAATTCAATAAAGAGTGACGTGATTCGTGCCGATGCACTATGAGTAGGATGAAGGGTTGTGGCAGGCTGCAATTTTTGTCCAAAGTGAATCAGTTCCAGCACATAGGTTCGCAACAGGTCATATTTGTAGGCATAGTCCGATTTCAGTTCTTCCTGCATCCGCTGAAAAATAGCCATTGCCCGCATACACTGCTCATCAGAAAGTACAAATACAGGATATTCGTTTTCGTCAAAGATCGGTAGTTCATCCAGCACAACCCCACTTTTTAGCGGTTGCAAAAATTCCGCGGTAAAGACACAAAACTTACCTGATAGGTTCATCTCAAATGGATGCCAGTAGAAGGGCATTTTAGGCGTGGAGAAAATCAAAGCAGCTTGTTTAATATCGAAAACCTTGTTGGGGTATATCACCTGACTGGCTCCAATGGTAAGGCTTATCTTGTAAAACGATCGGCATGGATAGGGAGAGGCAGGTGTTTGCTGAATATTTTTAAACAGGTTATTGATATCAAACAGATTAAAGTGGCCTACCTGATTCTGAATATCACTGGGTAAAAGTGCAGTCAGATCCGTATGGGTACAGAGAGTGATTTCTTCATACAATTCGGTCAATGAAGCTGTTTTCATAGGACAGTATTTATACAGTAGTTTTGTAAAATTCAAATATAAGGCTTACTCTTGAAGAGAGCTACATAATAGCTGATAAAAAAGGAAATATTTGAAAAGCTGAACTGCATAACAATACCTCTGGTTCATACATGATAAAAAGTAGTATCTTAGTAAGGAGGATATAGCAATTAGATTTCGTGTCATAGATAGGCTGATTTTTTGGAATTTATTATTGGGGAGAATGTATATTCAAAAAACAGGTGTCATTTCAAATGTAAAAGCAGGTTGTTTTTGATTCTGCTGAAGAATCACGCCTCTTTTCTGACTTCCTACAGTGAGCGGTCTTTCTCTTTTTTTATCCTCCTTGAAAGGATCATTTTCTCTTTTTGTCCTTCTTAAAGAACCTTCCCGCCCACGCTGATGCGTGGCAGGCAGTTGTCGGGACAGGTGTGACAAATAGAGCCATTTTTGCTTTCTGAGAAGGAATATTCTCCAGTCGGAAAGGCCGCTAACATTGCAACGAGATTGTTACAGAAGGCTTTCTGTGTAGTTTGCCTTGATAGCATTGAACGGATGTTTGAATAAATTTGAATAGTGACACTAAAAACAAAGCCTACACTTCTAAAAAGCATAGGCTTTGCTTACTATGTCAGACTGAATTGTATCCAAAGTCTGGAATGATTCATATTACTACTGTTTCTCTGTAACTTTTTGTTGCTCCGCCCACTCTTCCAATAGTGTGATTGCCTTATACAATACACCTGCTGATCCGCGGAAGGTACCTGAACCTTCAGGTTTGTTCTGAGGAGTATACCATTCGTAAAATCCCTTATTTTTGACGGCTCTGTCAGCCATAGGTTTTAGCTGTTGTATGGCCTCTTCAATGAATCCATAACGCACCAGTTGTTGAATCATTCTGCCTCCAAACCAGTCCCAGTCGCCTCCGTTCTGATAGCCATAGGGATACATTCCCTTGTTTTTGAAATACCCTTGCGGATAGGGAGGATAGACTGTAAGTCCAATGGTTTTTGCTCCACTGGCTTTTACATTTTCGATCATGTGTTGAAGGGAAGCTTTGATTTCATCTTTGGATAGCAGGTCGGCTTCTATCGCAATAGCTGTTCCTCCATGATAGTAAATACTATCTTCATTAAACTCTTTCGGAAATGGGGAGGACGTGAGATAAATATGTGGTTTGAATTTTTGCTTCTTCGCATCCCAGAGATGTTTCCTGCAGTTAGCTGCGATAGACTGACGGACAGTTTTCCAGCGTTGTTGTTTTTGTGGTAACAGGTGAATCAGATTGTCCAGTGCAATGATAAACATGGCATTGTCATAGATGTCAAGGGTATAGTGAGTCTGATCGGTAATAAATACCCCCCAGTCATGTTCAGGTTGTACATCGCCCCAGTCCACTGTAGTTGCTCCGTATAGAAGTCCATGTGTTGTATCCAGACGGTGAGTCAAAAGATAATCCATCGCTGCTTCCAACCGGTCTGCGATAGTTTTGTCTCCGATTTTTGCAGTGAGAAACGTGGTGTCTTTGGTAACAGTTATGTATTTGTACACAGCCTGAACCAGCGAAGATTCCTGATCCGTCTCTACCGTATTTTTATGTCCGGCATAGCGGGGTTCCAGGTCAGAATAGATATAGTCGTAGCCTCCTGCTGCTTTTTGTCGTGGAATAAATCCATCTACGATATTGCCATCTTTGCCCTGAAGCCGGAAAAACACTTCGAGATTTTCGCGCAAAGCCTGTTGAGGGGATACTTTGGCGGATAGCTCAATAAAGGTGTTGTAGTCCCGTATCCACACCTCTCCATACCCGTCTCCGGCATTGAATCCGGTTTTGACTATATCCAGTGACAACTTTTTCACTGTCGCATAAGATGGATTAGCTAGAATGGAATCTGCAAGGGAATGGGTTGGGGGTTGCTTTGACTGGCATGAACCAAGTAATACAATCCCTATAAGAATCAGTAACGATATATTTTTAGACATAAGAATGTAAAGTATAGATAAGATTATTCAGCAACTGGCGGTGGTATAATGCCCCAGTTTTTATTGGGTTGTGGTCCCATTTCCAGTACCAGGCTTCCTCCTTTGAGGAGTGCACTGGCTGAAAACCAGCAGGCGTTTAATTCTTTGCCATTTAATACAGCTTTTTGAACAAACTTGTTGGTTCGGGATGCATTGTGTGCTTCAATGGTAAACGATTTTCCCCGGCCATACTGACTGCCTAAGTCAATCACTACTTTGGAATAGAGAGGGCTGCCAATTTCATAGATAGGATCAATCCGGCAACCACCATCTGTCTGAAATAATCCCAGTGCAGCCATGATAAACCAGGCACTCATCTGTCCCTGATCCTCGTCTCCTAAGTAAGCATTGGAAACTCCTGATCCATAATAACGATCTACAATAGAACGGCTCCACTGCTGGGTAAGCCAGGGTTGTTTTACCCAGTTAAACAGAAATGCAAAATGCATTGACTGCTGATTTCCCTGTATAACCGGATAGTCCCAGTACTGATCTCCGGGTGCATTAAACCGGAGCTTTTCACTTTCTGTAAAGCCCCAGTTGAGCCTTTTGATAAATTCGTTCTGTCCAATGATCTTTGCCAGTGCAGGTACATTCTGAGGAACAAAGAACGTGAGCTGCCATGCATTGCCTTCGACGTAATGCTCATTTGCGCCTGATTTAAAGGGATCAAAGTTTGCCTGCCAGTTACCATCCGAACCTCTCAGGTGGGCATACCCTGTTTTGGGATTGATGGCATTTTGCCACCAGTTGGCACGATCTGAAAATTGCTTATAAGAAGCTTGCTGGCCAAGTGATTTGGCAAATTGTGCTACACAATAGTCATCAAAGGCGTATTCCAGTGAATTTGAAAAACGTCCCTTATCATAAGGAACAAACTTGTGGGTAAGATAGGGTTGCAGGTCTGCATTGCCTGCTAAGCCGTTTCCTACCTTTTCAGGCAGGGTGGTTTGTGTTTTAATGGTTGCAGCCAACGCTTTGTTTACATCATAATCCCGAATACCCATCTGATAAGCACTGACCACAAGCGGAATTTCGTGTTCGGCAACCATCACCGGAATATATTCCATTCCTGCAGGGCCTTTAGCCAGCCAGCCATTGGCATCATACATTGCCAGCTGGGATTTAACCCATCGGGATGACCATTCCGGGGTAACCAGATTCCAGAACTGGTTCAGGTTCCAGAATGTATTCCAGAAGGCATCACAACCTAGTGCTACATCTTTTGGATTGGCAAACTGGTGAACTTTCTCTGTTGCATCTACCCATTGGCCATTGACATCACTCCAGGTATTGCGGCTACAGAGAGCACGATACATATTGGTATAAAACCGAACCTTTTCTCTTCTGTCGCTGGTGCTGATCTGAAGGCGGGATAACAGTTCATTCCAGGTTTTAACCTGAGCCTGACGCACTGCATTAAAGTCCCATCCAAATGGCTTGACTACCTCGGTTTCCAGATTGAGCCGGGCATTTTCCAGGCTGACCAGTGAAAGAGCCGAACGGACCTGTACAACTTTGTTTTGCTCGGTATCAAATTCGGCATAAGCTCCTGCATGGGCAGGTTTTATGCGATGGATCTGATTGGTGTTTTGTATCGAATCATTGATCCATGTACCTAGTTGTCGTATCGGTTGATCAAACTCAATGACAAAATAAATGGTATACTCCTGATCCACTCCTCCAGACCAGGCATCAGGTGTTTTCTGCTTGCTGAAGCCTTCTATGGTGTGATCATTTTTCTGTTTCACTTCCAGTTCTTCAATATGATAGGTATACTCAGCCGGAATCTGAAAGTCGACCATCACCCGAGAATCTTTCCGGTTAGGGAAGGTATAGCGCTGAAATCCGCAACGGGTTGTAGCGGTTAGTTCAGCCTGAATGTCATAATCAGTCAGATGAACTTTGTAATAACCCAATGGGGCTTGTTCGGATGCTTTATCCATACGGGATCGATAGCCTTGTCCGGGATGTTGGGGATCGCCTACCTGTATTTTGAGCGGACCATTGACTGGCATAATGCCAATAGCTGCCATTGTCCATTCATGAATGTGGCTAAACGAGCCAATGCTTTCAATGCTCGGGTCATAGCCTGCCTGCCATCCGGCGGGTTGATTATCAGGACTGAGCTTTACCATGCTGAAAGGCATCCAGGGGCCGGGAGCTATCATCCAGCGGGAATGGGCTGACCCCATCTGTGTGTCAACATAGTCTGCCGGAGTGATTAGGGGTTGTGCTGAACGTGCTACTTTACCTTTTAGTAGTGTTTTGCCATCCAGCTTTATTTCATACTCACTTTGTTTGTTTTGTGTCACCGCAGGCATAGGTGCTTCCAGTTGGTAACGTCCTGTTTCAATGGTCTCTTCCTGTATTTTTACCTTATCCAGCCATACACTCAGACGGGGTTTGCCTGACAGATGTTCCAGATCTATCAGCAGAGGCTGATAGGGTTTGCCGTCTTTTTCAATCTGATAGGCAGCAGGTTGTATCGTGCGGACAAACACCTGAGAGGGTTGGGTTATCTTTACATTTTGTGGCCCTTCCAGTCGTATCTGGTCAAACAATAACCAGGAGCCTTGCAGAATGGTTAAGGTGATTTCGTTGCCTGATTGAAGCCATTCAGTACGAAAAGGTACTTCCAGCGTATATTTTTTTGCACGAAACAGATTGCCTGTCAAGGAGGAATCCCCACCACCAGCAGGAAGCTGATATGTGGTAGCATGCCCATTGATGCTAACCTTGAAAAGGGGAGGATTGGTAGCTGCATTGTCAAGCAGATTCAGAATCAGTTTCCAGTTACCAGTAGCAGGCTTCTGGTCGATCCCAAACAGAATACTAAGTTGCTGATACCGAACACCGGAAGTAGGGCCTGTGCCACCCCATCCGTCCGCCGGACCAGGCAGCGCATAGGGCCAGTCAGTAGCAGGAGAGGAGCGACCAATCAGATAGTAACGGTCTTCCCAGCCAAAATCCTGGTTGAGGAATTGACTGAAACGGGAGGGAGCCAGCGCAAACTCTGTTCCCTTGCCATCCTGAGAGCCAATCTGCCAGATTACATGGGACTGTCCCCATACACCTGGTAGTGGAAGGCAGAGAAATATCAGATAAAAAAGCCATTTCCTTCTGGCATAAGAGAAGTGTTCAGCTATAGTCATTGTGGTTAATGAGTGGTAACAGATGGATGATAGTTTTCTCAGAGAAACTTACGTTTTAGGGTATCGGATTTCTCACATACGCTTTCATTGTTGCATACATGGATGAATTCCCAATAGGACGAACGGTATATTCTCCCACAGCAGCAGGGACAACAAATGTTTCTGCATAATGAACCTCAAACGGAGCGAATGCCTGTGTTGGACTTTCCACCAGTACCTGATCTCCTTCTACCAGATTCAGTACATGGACAGTACCTTGTGTATGGTGGGAAACCTTAGTCGTAAACCAGTGTCTTCGTGTTTCGATAAATTCCAGTGCATGTAGTCCGGTACGTTCTTCTTTCCAGCCTTCGCCACTAGCTAGTATTTCAATCTGGTCCAGAAGCTGCTGAGCTGTCCAGTTTTGATCCCGTTCCCATTGAATAACCTTGCGTCCGTGTTCAATGTGAATTGGCCGCGGTTTTCCATCGAGTCCCATTCTTCCCCAGTCCCAAAGCTTGAAAGTAAAGATATAGGGGGTGGCACTGATTTCAAGTACCATGCTGTTTTTGCCAGAACAATGGATGGTTCCTGCCGGGATCAAGGCATGATCGTGTTTTTTGACAGCCCACTTGTTTACATATTCATCTGCATCAAACGGATTACCAGAATGTTGTGCGTCCTCTAGTGCAGTAATCATCCGGTCAGGGTCAATTCCTTCTTTCACCCCAAGATAGACAAAGGCATCGGGTTTGGCATCCAGAAAGTAATAGCTTTCATCCTGCGTATAAGGCATCGAAAAGTGTTCATGGATATATTCTCGGGTAGGATGGACCTGAAGACTTAGGTTGCCTCCATCCATGGTATCGAGCATGTCAAACCGGATTGGAAACTCTTCTCCAAAAACAGCATGTACATGCTCTCCAAGTAAAGCTTGGGCATGCAGGAAAACCAGATTGATAGCAGGTGTTTCCAGTGAGATGTCTCCAAAAGCCAGAAGCAGGCTGTTTTCCTCTGGTACACAGTCAAACCCCCAGGCAAAGTTAACTACAGAGCTATCCAGACCCATCACCTCTTTCATCCATTGTCCTCCCCAAGGACCCGGATCAAAAAACGGTACAGGTCGGAAGGGTTGTTTTACCAGTTGAGAAAGACTCTCCAGATAGGTAGATCCGGATACCATTTTCGGAACCTCTGCCTGTACGGTATCCAGGTAGTAATTCAGACGGGTAAATAATGTCTTTTTGTGTAGGTCGAGTACCCGCCAGTCAATAAAGTAACTTTGTTTATACAAACGGGAAAATGCTTCAGTTGCATTATCTGCTCCCAGGTTGCTTACCTGCTTTTGTCGCATCCGCAGTTGAATCTCCCAGCGTGGCATATCCAGATACAGCAACAGGTCTGGTTGTGGCGCTACATACGAAGCTCCCTCTCCATACACAATTACCAGTCCTGTCCGGATAGCCTGAATTTGTGCCTGAATAGCTGATACTTTCTCTTCCTCAAAGAAATCCTTGATTGTTAGATTGGTAATTCTACCAAACACAGGGTCATCGGTTAAGTCCGGATCGACCATTTGCCTGCATTGCTCTACGGATTTAAAGGCATCCGTACTTTTAAAAAAGGCAGTATGTGGCAAAGACCGAAAGGCGCTTTCTGCTTCTGTATGATTGACACCCTGATAGGTATCCACAACAAGGATCACCCGTTGTTTTTGGAGTTCCTGTAACTGATTGGTGAGTGCATCTAAAATAGCAGGCCAACCACTAATAACCTGTTGAGAATCTGCAGAGACAGTTGTTTTAGGAAATTTATCGTAATGAGATGACATAACACCAAAAGATTAATGAGTATAGCTGGTTAGTAGATAATCCATTCCTAGCAAAGCCGCAAATTCAATCTGTTCGGCAGCGACAATGGAGACATTATTGTTTTTACTCCAGCTGTGTTTTTGCTCCATGTGTTTTACATAAGGGATTATAATTTCACTATTATGCATGATGCCACCGCCAACAATCACTTTTTCAGGATCATAGGCATGAATCAGATTGATAATCCCCAGAGCCCAGGCCTTCAGGCTATGATGCACTAGTTTATTGGCAAGTGAATCGCCTATTTTAGCTTGCTGAAACAAGGTTTGGAAGTTTATCTCCTCCTGTCTGGCTAACGTGCTGGACGGAAAGATAGGCGAACTTTCGACCAGATCCTGTAGTGCCCAGCCAGAACTTTCGGTTTCCAGACAACCAATATTTCCACAGTTGCACACACGACCATCCAGGTTAATAGTCATATGTCCACCCAGATTGCCTGCCAGGTAATTTCTGCCGCGTACTAGTCGGCCATCCATGATAACTGCTGAGCCAAACCCAGTACCCAATGTAACCAGTACCAGATCATTGGATAATTTGCCTGCTCCATATTGCCATTCTCCTACCAGGGCTGCCCGTGCATCATTCTCAATAGCCAGAGGGATATTCCAGTGAGTTACTGCCCAGTCTGTAAGATCGATATCTTTGGCATTGGGATATTTGACATAGTCAGACAGAATACGTTTGTTTGGACTGTCTACAATACCCGGAAAGGCAATGCCTATCCCATAGGGTACTATGGATGTCTGACGAATCAGATCATTGATTACCGGTACCAGTTCGTTGAGAATGCTTTCGAGACTGGCACGGGAGGAGGCGGGTTGTTTGTGAACCGTTACGATTTTTCCCTGGTGCACAATACCAATCTTAAGGGTAGTGCCTCCCATGTCAATAGCTATCGCTGCTTTGGAATTTGGTGTCATGGACAAAAAAATAGGTAGATACAATTACTTCCACTGTTGTTCTATCTCTTCCAGTGTCAGATTCTTTGTTTCAGGAATGTTTTTCAATGTGAATAAGAAGAGCACAATAGAATTGCCCATGAAGATCCAGAACAGATAAGCTCCTCCTACACTATCCAGCAGGATAGGAGTAAATTGTGTAATAAGAAGCACTCCTACCCATACCATGCCTGTAGCGACAGACATCGCCACGCCCCGTGTTTGGGTAGGGAAAATCTCTGAAATAATAATCCAGGGAATGGGTCCGAGTGAAGAGGCAAAACAGGCGATATAGGCCAATATGGCAATCAACAACCAGGGACCTGAAAGAAGAGAGAAGTAAAAGCAGTACCCAACTACTCCCAGGCAGATTGTCATACCTGCCACACCCCAGAGGAGCAGTTTTCTACGTCCCTGCCAGTCGACCAGCCAGAGGGCCACAATGGTAAAGATGGTATTGATAATGCCAATCAGAAATGTTTGCATGAAGGCTGAGTCAGCCGAAAAGCCTATGCGTTTGAAAATTTCCGGGGCAAAATAGATGATGGCATTGATTCCGGTAATCTGAGAAAACAAGGCCAGCACAACACCGATACTCAGGGCTTTCCGAAGTCCGGGTGCAAACAAGTCGCTAAATGTGCCTGTCTTTTTCTCCAGAGACTCCCTGATTTGTTCACGGATAGACTCTGCCTGTTGTGTACCATTGACGGCCTTGAGAATGTCCAGTGCCTGTCCGATTTTCCCTTGCTTGATAAGCCAGCGTGGACTTTCCGGAACAAAGAACAAGAGTATGCCAAACAGAATGGCCGGAATCGTTTCAGACCCTAGCATGATCCGCCAGCCGGTTTGTGTATTCCATGCCTGATCACCCATAGCCGCAATCTGCATGTTTACATAGTAAATCAGGTTAATTCCAATCACGATGGCAAGTTGATACAAGGTTACCAGTCTGCCTCGTATATGAGGAGGGGCAATTTCGGCAATGTATAGTGGGGAAAGCATAGAGGCAGCCCCAATGGCTAGTCCACCCACAAAGCGAGCCAGAATAAAGAGAGACAGACTATTGGGTAATGCCGTTGCAATCCCTGAAATGGTAAATAGAAACGCTGTCAGCAGCAAGGCTTTTTTACGGCCAAACTGATCACTGAGATAGCCTGCGAAAGCTACACCCGCCACACATCCCCAGATGGCACTGCTGGCTACCCAGCCAACCATGGTGGGCGAAAGATCAAACCGGGCTTGTAAAAAACCGATAGCACCCGCGATTACAGCTGTATCATATCCGAAGAGCAGTCCGCCAAGAGCTGCTACCAGACATACTCTGAGAACAAAAAGAGAATTAGCCATTGTGCAATAATTCCTGATAAGTAAAGTCAGTACCTGAGAGCCTTCTGTTCAGGCTTTGTCAGGTTTGTGTTGAGTTGTAAAGATGGAGGGGTTTTTCAGAAAAGAACCTGCATTTTGCGTTTATAAGCTGTCCAATTGCGAATGGATTATTTGAATAGGAAATGGGAGGATGAGAAGAATGTCTTTTATCCTCCTGTAAAGAATATTCCCACTACTGGCTAGTATCTATACTTGTTTATACTCTCTGTCTTCACTCTTCCATCAGCTTCTTTCATTCTTATTTGTTTGTATCCAAAATTGGTTTAAAGTCCAGAACATTTCTCTTCTTATCGCCGTGTCACTTTTTTGCTTGCCCAAAAAAGTAACCCAAAAAGGGCACTTTCTGCCGAACCTCCCCCCGCAAAGCCATGGGCTTTCCTCGCGGCAGAAAGAAGGCCAACGCACAGATACAACCTTTCGCGTTTAAATGCATCTTCACTCTCTTTGTACCAAAAAATAATCTGATTATTCCTTACCTCTAGCACATGGCACAAAGAAAATAATGGTCACTTCAATCGTGTGTGGTGGTGTAGATGTGTAGGGTTTCCTTTTCCCGCGAGGTTGGCCCTTGGCCTGTGGGCAGGAGGATCGGGAAAAGGTGCCCTTTTTGGGTTACTTTTTTGGGCAAGCAAAAAAGTGACACGGCGATAAGAAGAGATACGTTCTGGACTTTAAACCAAATCTGGAAGGAAACATGCACAGGCTTGTGGAAGAATAATGATTGGGAATATGAACAGATGAAATTGAAGCAACAACCCTATAGCGCACATTTCCACAAAAGGAAAGGATTGATAAACCCTCACAGGGTGCTAGTGTAAAGGAGCAGAATTACCAGACTGGTATTTCTTTCTATACTCCAGAGGACTATACCCTGTAGCCTGCCTGAAATAGCGGGTGATATTGTCTGGGTTTTCAAAATCCATTTCATAAGCAATCTGCTGAATAGTCAGCGTTGACTCAGAGAGTAAATACTTAATCCGGTTAATACGGACCAGGCGGATCTGATCGAGAATGGATGTATTAAGCTGGGACTTGAATTTCTTTTCCAGAATCCGTCGGGAGTGGTGGGTTACGGCAATTACATCTTCCACCCGAATATTTTTAAAAGGAGCATGCTCTCCGATAAATGATAGTGCTAACCGAATCTGAGGGTCATCAATAGCCAGCGAACTGGTCGATTGACGGACTACTACCGTCTTGGGAGGAATGATAAAATCTGCTTCCGGGGGGTGGTTGGTATCCAGCCAGTGTAACATCCCTTCTGCTACCTGGTATCCAGCCTGAAACGCATTCTGATCTATGCTGGATAGAGTAGGTTGCATCATCTCACAAAGCAACTGGTCATCGTCTACTCCCAGAAGAACCAGTTCGTCGGGTATGCTCAGATTGACTTTTCGGGCGGCTTCCAGCAAGTGGATGTTAAGTTCATCTGTAGCCGAAAAGACAGCACAGGGTTTGGGGAGTTGCTGCGCCCATTGGCCGAGATTGGATGGCAGGTCTTCCCAGCTCATTTGCTGGCTATCAAACAGGAATGTTTCTGCGAATAGTGAACAAGCCTGCAGGGATTGTATAAATGCCAGTTGTCGCTCTATAGACCACTGAAACTCTTTGAATCCTATAAAGCCCAGATGTTTATACCCTTTTTCCACAAAATATCGGGCTGCGAGTTCGCCTATCGCTTTGTTGTCTGCCCACAGATTGATACAATCGGGATAGGTTTGGGTATGAGGAGATATAATAAGAGGAACCTGAAAGGATTGCAACTGATCCATTCCGGCAGTTTCCCGTGCGATGATTCCATCCGGATGCCAGTGTTGTAAGCGGGTCCACAGCTTATCCGAGTCGGCTGGCTGGATATAGGTAGGTGAATAAAAGAAGAAGGTAAACTTGTCGTATAGTTTATTAAAATGCGTGATGCCTTTAAGAACATCTCTGTCGTAGGCTCTGGACGTATCTAACAGTACAGCGATTCGATAACGTTGGGGTGTCAAGGTATCTGTATTTTTCTTCTTTACGGCTGTAAGTATAGAAAGAATTATTCAATTCTCTGAAAAAATGCAGACCTGTGGAGTTTCAATCCCCGATCTGATGGCCTTTCCGGTTTCGTTGTTTTACAGATTATCATGCAACTATTTCAAATTTGAATAGTATTTTGTAAATACGTCAATAGAAAACTGTTGTAAACGTACAAATCTCTTGCCATAAGAGAATGAAACGTATACTATTACCGGCAACCAGACAATCCTGATGAAGCTGACTAAACGACATGTAAAATTTACTTCAGAGTTGAGGGATCAACTCGCTATCTATTTTAACGAACACGGATATTATCTAACAGATAAAGAGTTTGTAGAATTTAGGTATGATAGTGATACCTATTCCGATTATGTGTGGTTATATGCTGGAGAAGACAAATGGAAGAAGAAATTCAGTACAATGATTGAATGTGCAAGGACCATTAAATATATTGAAAGTTACTGGGATGAATACAAGAAAACACCTCTGGCATTTTCCGAAAAGATACTTTTGTATACGTTTAGTGGTGTCCCTTATGAGAAAGACCCAGTATCGCATGCACAAAAGAATCCAACCCGAATGGAGATTCCTTTTGATAATTGTTCCATTGAAGATATTAGTAACAAGCTAATTTACAGCTGGGAAACTTTGCTTAAGCCTCGGTTAGATCAATACTCACATATTGACAAGCTAGACTCTGTTGTTAATAAAACACTGGAAAAAATTGACTTTCCTGTACATAATGATGGAATCTGGTTCTACAAAATGATAATTGCTAAACTTGCTGGAAATCCTATGTATGAAGACATTTATACATACATAAGTCAGTTATATAAAAAGTGTATAAGTGATGAAACTATGTCTACTCACAAGGAATACTACAAAACTCGTTTATGGGTAGTAGAACAATTATATCTAAAGCTGAGAGATGTAAAACCTTTAGATAATACCAGTTTAATTTAATACATATTCTTTCCGAATTAAACGTTTCCATGTGAACAATTACCTGTACCTGATCGGATAGATACGTTTATATCCAAAGAGATCTATTTATTTGATGTTATGTGCTGGAATCACAAACCTATAAAACCACCTGCTCCATTGTTTTATCAAATCTCTGGATTTGATAGTTTACCTTTTTTCTGATAATATTCGCCCGAAAGTTATATTGACACTAAAGGAAAGCTATTCGTTGGGTAGGAGAGCTGTGAGGCTTTCTATAATAATAATATAACACTTCAGGATTTCTATACCACACAGCTATGAGCTTGTTTTCTGGATTTGAAACAGATGTTAAAAATATTCAGGTCTTCCCTCAATGGCGAGTACTGCTATATATTATTGTTGGATATGGCCTGTGCCAGATTATTTTTTACTTTTCTACTGATTTTTTTAAATCCATAGTAATCTATGCCGGGCTTGGACTTACTTTTTCCATTGCCATTTCAACCATGCTTTCTGAAACCAGGCTCCGCATTGTACTCTTCTTATCTTTAAGTACACTGCTCTATTTTCTAATGTTGCAACTATCGTTAGTACAAGCCTATTTTTCTCCAAACCCTTTTTTTGTAATCCTGGCCTCTGTCAGTGGGGCTATTTTAGAAACACTCCTTTTCTGTACCTTATTTCAGTGTTTAGGCTATCTTACCTACCTTGACATTATTTTTGTTCTGCTATTTGCTGCGCTGGCATTTTTTGTTCTGACAGCTGTCCATTTGCCGGGTAGCTCAGACTTTGTGGGGATAGTAATCTGGCAACTGGCTGTGGGATATGCATTCACCAGAATCTATACCAGAAAGATAGCTACCCAAAAGCCTGCTGAGCATCCATGAATAAGAAGTTATCTCCTGCCAGACTCCTCTTTATCCTGGCTTTCTTTGCCTGTGCAGCAATCGTAGATGTATGGATCGTTTTTTCAAACACGGAAGCAGAAATTCTGGCTGGCAACATCCGATATAGCCATGAATGTGGATGGATTACACAGGATCATGCCATTCCGGATGGCCCCAGACAACTGCTAACAAGGATGTATCAGCAAAACGCAACCCGAAAAGATAGTTTTGACATCACCTACAGGCAGACTATGAAGTATTCCTTTTCCGGAAAAAGGCTCATTGCAGAAGCTGCCTCCACCTATCGTTTGGCAACAGGAATGAGCAAAGAACAAACAGACGCTGCTACACTTTTGATCCTCATGGATGTGTCAGAGCAGTTTGAGGATATGCAGGGTAGCTTTCCCTATAAGCTTATCAGTGAAGGATCTTCCTTCCGGAAAGGAGATCTTACGGGCAATCTGCTTGCTTACTACAAAGCACTCCATTCGGAACCGCCAGATACTGTAACTTCTTCACTTACCTGGCAGGCTCCAGATGCTGCATTGCAACGATGGCAACATGAGTCTTCTCAAAAACAGGAGAGGTTTATTCCTCTACAAAAAGATAGTCTCTCCCAGTGTTTTCTGTGGAGTTTAGTAGCTCAGGCACAGAGCTTGAATCTATCTCCCAGATTAATAAACCGGAAACGAGATCTTTATTTTGAGTAGATAGGGTAATGTGTTTTTTGGGTGAGCTAATACCAACAATGAAAAAAGACCAAATTGACAGGGACATTAAAGCAGGTAAGTTGTCCAGTAAAGAGTTTCAACTGGATACGTTCAGAGCGGTCATTGTGCTAAGTTGGCTGTTTGTACTTACAGTGGCGGCTGTAGCTATTGTTGTATGGGATTGGCTTCATTCTAAACAGCCAGTAACAGAAATAAGTATAGTAGGAATACTAGTCGGGGTATTTTTTATGGTACAACTACTCTCATTTTTTCGGGAAGATAGATTGACCAGTATAGAAACAGGGCTAAATAGTGAACAAAACAGACAGCTTATCAGACAATGTATTCACAAGCTTGGCTGGAAGCTTACTCATGAGAATACCTATGTCCTGGTTGCCTATACCAGTGTGTGGTCTCGCTTGCTAGAACAACAGATTGTAGTATTGCTTGAAGATGAGCATATTCATGTGAATGTAAAGCATATTGGGACTTCACGAGGCAGGTTTCCGTATCTGTTTGGCTTAAATCAAAGACGAATCAATCAATTTATGGAAAAAATAAAGGAAAAGCATCTATGATATAGTAACACGCATTGGAAAAATGAAAAAAATATACATTTTGTTTGGGTTGCTCATGCTTGTGTCCTGTAAACCATTGGAGAGTCGGATTGTAGGAAGATATTGGCACTATGCAGACTTTGAATTTCATACTAAAATTACGCTGCATCCAGACCATCGGTTTGTATTTGAGGGGCAGGAGGGATTACAATTTCTGAAAACTCAAGGAAGCTGGGAAGTAAAAGGGCATCAATTGATTTTAAACTCTGATCCGGAGTTGTTTCTTTCCAGAGAATCTACAGTAGTAGAACAGGGTATCAGTGCAACCAAAACTTTTTCTGTGAGAGTTCTTGACCAGGATGCGGCTGCACTGCCGGGAGCCTCTATTCAGATGACTCATCAGGGACAGATAACAGGCAGGGCTGGCGACACTAGTGGAGAAGGTCTTTTTCCATTGGCTGATTATGATAGTTTACAGGTCAGTTTTATAGGGTATAAAGAGCTGACGGTGAAACTTCCCGATAAGACGATTAACTCCATTACCGTACAATTAGCACTGGATGATCTGCAAGGGTCAGTCAAGTTTAAGAATGAAAAGTGGCAGGTGAAATCTGGGAGCTTATTTGATCCCAGATTCAAAAGCAGAAAGTGGAAGAATAGGTATAAGAAAGTAGACTAATGGTATTTGGACTCGAATATTCCACGCAAGTCAGGCTTTAGCTTATCCTGATCAACACCTTGAACCAATACAGGGTCCAAAATACCATCTAAAGAAATACTATGTACTTTTCTCTCAGAGACCAAGCGTAACTCTATTTGTCACAGGATTCTTTCAGAAGGACAGAAAGGAAGAAGATTGTTGGAAGGATAAGAAAGAGAGTTATTCTTTTTGTGGGGCCTTTATTTGCAAAATCCTTTTCCAGAAAAGATATGGGACTTTATAAGCACAGCCCTAGTTACAGGCCAGACTACCTATCCTTTGATTTTAACCATTAATGCTTTGACTTTGACTATTCTGTCTCACTACGAAAGAATACTTTTGTAATCAAAAACAATTATAGGTTAACTCGGTGTCTCCCGACTCTACCTTAACGGATTTATTTCTGGAATGCAAGTCGGAGGAATCTATGAGAGTCATTTCTGCCATCAGTGCTTGTAATCGGTTGAGTATTTCTGCTGCTATTGACTGTGTGATTGCTTTGCCTGTAAGCGATGAAGCAAACCAGGTAGGCGGGCAAACTATTGGAACCAATGGGGCTATGGTATAACTTTATAACTTTGACAGATAGTTAGTATGGAAAAAGTGGAATCGCTGGAAGCCTTCTATCGGCAAAAGTTAGGGTTCTGGCCAAGCGAAAATGTACATAGCATCGGACATTTTAATGTCTTTGGGATGGAAGATTATTCAGGACCCAAACCTCCTTATCCGATGCCATACAGTCGGAAGGATTTTTTTAAGATAGCCCTTATTTATGGACCCAATACAGTAGACTATGTGGATCAGACTTTTCATGTGCAACACAACATGTTGATGTTTGCCAATCCGTTGGTTCCTTACCGATGGACACCTGCTGATGAAAAGCCCAGGGGGGTATTTTGCCTGTTTACAGATACGTTCTTTAAAGGGCATGGAAGCCTGAAGGAATATCCTTTGTATCAGCCCGGTGGTACACCTATTTTAGACCTTACCGATGAAGAAGTTGCTACTGTCAGAGCTATTTTTGATAAGATGTTTCAAGAGATCCGTTCAGACTTTAGCTTTAAATACGATGTGTTACGCACATTAACACTTGAACTTATCTTCACCGCCTTAAAACTAAGACCTGCCCTGTCGGAGGTAGTTAAAACCGGTCAGTCCAACGCATCAGAAAGGATAGCTACTCTCTTTCTGGAATTGCTGGAAAGGCAGTTTCCGATTGAAAGTCCTCTACAGCAGATACATCTTAAGTTTCCGGGAGAATTTGCGGAACAGTTGCATGTACATAGTAATCACTTAAACAAAGCACTCAAGGAGATTACCGGAAAAACCACCAGCCAGCTTATTTCTGAACGGATTGCGACAGAGGCAAGGGCGTTATTAAAGCATACAAACTGGAATATTGCAGAAATTTCCTGGTGTCTGGGATTTGAAGATCCTTCTAACTTTATCAAATTTTTTAAGAAAAATACTACGACTACTCCTAAGCATTTTCGGGAATAGATACATTCGGAAGAATTCTATACTGAGTAAAGCTGCCTCTATGCTTTTGGAAAGAAGGTAGTCGCTTATTTTTTTTGCTTGTTTGTATCCAAAGTTGGTTTATAGTTCCTTTCTTCAGTCTTCCCTAGGCCACTTCTTTTTTGCTTGCCCAAAAAGGTTTTTATCTTCAATACATCCATCTTCCTACCATATTACTTTTTTGCTTGTCCAAAAAAGTAACCCAAAAAGGACACTTTTCTCCGGTCCTTCTGCCCGCAAGGCCAAAGGCCAACCTCGCGGAGAAAAGATTGCCAGCGCACCTACACCACCTGCCGCGATTGAAGTCATCACCACTCTCCTTGTTGCATCAAAAAGCTGGCTTTCACTCTATTTGTCAATATGTTATCTTCTTCTAATTTATCTTTTTTCTTTATTGTCCTGAAAAGAACAATCTATTCTTTTGTCCTTCTGAAAGAATCCCGTGGCAAGACCGGCGGCCTTTGGATTCTGACTGTACTTGTTATTCTCACAAACCAAACGTGACACTATTTGTCACAGGATTCTTTCAGAAGGACAGGGAGGGATGAACCTTCTAAGAAGACAAAGGTGTGCTGATTGGCAGCGTGTCACGCATTTATTTCCGTCGTTGGTGTTCTCACCAAAGAGCTGTTTCCCCTCATGCAAGTTGGTATTATCACCAGCCTGGAGAAGAAAGAAAAAACACTCTTCCTGTTCTTCCGAAAAGCTCAGCTTTCCTCCTTGTCCTTCTGAAAGAATCTCTTCTTGAAATGATTACACTCTGTCCTTCTGGAAGAATCTTGTGACAAATAGAGTGATCTCTGGTTTCTGGGCGAAGATTACCTCCAAAAGTAAAGGCCGCTGGTCTTGTCACAAGATTCTTTCAGAAGGACAATAAATAAGAAAAAAGGAATAAACCGACAGCATTGAGCGGACGCTGCTCTCAAAATAGTCACGGGTGGATACCCACGCCAGTGACTTTTTATGTTAGTTCCCTTTTCCAGAAATGCTATAAGACAGGATAAGGACAAGAGGTCGTTTAGGGACGGGTGTAGCTAGTAGCCGACCTGTTTTTTGTTGAACAAAGCTGGTGTTTAAAGGACCTGCATTTCATTGGATAGAGCCTCTTCACCGAACTTTTACTTTACTACAAATGGGGTGTTTGATATATACCATTTTTGGTTTGATTCAACCCATTCCATGCCATGACCCAGCAGTACTTTTGTAGGGTAAACATTAACTGGTAAACACATGAAAAGTTACATTTTGAAAGCAAATGGTGGAATTGAAAACCTGGTTGAAAGTTCGGATAGCATTCCTGACTTACAGCCTGACGAAGTGCTTATCAAAACGAAAGCGATTGGATTAAATCCCATTGATAGTGCAGTGAGGCAGTATCCTCACATGCTGGAGATGATTACCCAGCCCAATATTCCCGATAAAGTAATATTGGGCTGGGACGTGGCCGGGGTAATCGAGAAAGTGGGATCACAGGTTACAGCCTTTCGGGAAGGGGATGCCGTATATGGCTTGCTCAATATGCCCGGTCTGGGACGCACCAATGCAACCTATGTTGCTGCCTCCTCAACGCATATTGCCTTAAAGCCAGCCCAACTCACCTTTGCTCAGGCGGCAGCTGTACCGATGGCTGCGCTTACAGCGTATCAGGCAGTGCTACAGGCACAGATTACACCAGGAGAGCGAGTTTTAGTGCATGGCGCTTCCGGTGGGGTGGGGCATTTTGCTGTCCAGATAGCCAAACAACTGGGAGTCTATGTAATAGGAACCAGTTCGGCAAAAAATAAAGCATTTGTTGAAAGCCTGGGTGTAGATGAATGGATTGACTACCAGGCCAGACCTTTTGAAGAGGTAGTTGCCAAAGTAGATGTCGTGATAGATACCGTCAATTCGGTTGAGCACATCCGCAGGTCTATCAGCGTGCTTACTACAGGAGGGCGTCTGGTTTACCTGCAACCGCATTTTGAAAGCCAACTGGAGGATGCACTGGCAAAAGCCAGCGTACGTGGATACAGGATCTTTGTCAATTCTTCCGGTGAGAACCTGACCAAAATTTCCGAACTAATTGAAAAGGGCTTTGTCAGGCCTCATGTGTCTCAGGAATTTCCATTCAGCCAATTGCCACAGGCTCATCTTGCCCTGGAAGCTGGTCAGACACCTGGAAAAATTGTTGTCGGGGTTGATTAATCATCCCATATACTTATCAACTATATATAATTAAACACTAAAATTACTATGAAAGACTATCAAACAGAAGGCCTGGTACGAGGTATTAGCCCTGAAGAACGCAATACCATCCATTCCTTCTATAATCTATTTGCAACAAGAGATTTTACGCTGCTGGATCAGATTCTGGCTACTGACTGGGAAGATATTCCATTAGCTCCCGGACAGCAGGCAGGGGCAGCAGGATTTAAAGATCTGGTCCTGAATTTTACAGCTATGTTTCCTGATATCATGATTACCATTCTGGATATTGTGGGTGCAGAAGGGAAAGTGGGAGTAAGAGCCCAACTGTCATTTACCCATACGCATGAATTTATGGGCATGCAGCCATCTAACAAAAAGGTTGTCATTGCGCTGCATGAATTTCATTATCTGGAAAAAGGAAAGATTGTAAAAACATGGCATCTGGAAGACTGGATGAGCATGTTATTTCAAACAGGCTCTTGGCCTGTCCAGTAGCTTATACGATATACAACGATCTGAAAAGTAAAGTAGTCCTGATTACCAGGGTTACCAAACATGAGTCATCCCGAATTTTGGATGAGAATTTGTTTTACAAAATCAGCGTCTATGCTTTTGAAAAGAGTATAGGCGCTGATTGATTTTAAGAAACCTTTTTAGTTGGGTTTGTTTATTGTCCCTTTCATTATTCTTCCACTGACCTCTTCATTTTTTGCTTGTCCAAAAAAGGACAACAAATGAGAATTTGTTGGGCCAGGATGTGGGCCAGCCGCAAAAAAGGGCAAAAAATTCCAAAGCTTCGCCCCACAGGGCTAACGCTAGGCCCGCGGAATTTTTATCCCTACGCACCTACACGACCATGCGCGATTGAAGTCGTCTTTGCTCTCTTTGTAACATTTATGATCCTTTCTCAATGACATTTTTTACTAAAAATTCGGGATGATTCATTTAAGTAGCCCTGATAATCAGGGCTACCAAAGGCATAGGCTGCAAAGGCAGATTTGAATTAGGTTCTTGAAGAACTAAAGATACATGGGCTGCGATTTTGCCCATTTTGAGGAGGGTAGCTAGTGGTCTTATGGTGTCCCATACCCTTTCCAGAAATGGAGGTTTAAAGAGAGAGCACTGGTTCGAATAGAAAGACGCTGGTTCGAACGTCCGTTAGGACCCAATTTGAAAGCAACGTCCGTTGCGTTGGGACAAAGAGAGCCAAGTCCAGGTTTGTGATACTACTCAAACAGGGCTTTACCCACCAATGCAGCGGACGCTCAATGCTGTCCCCTTAAGAAAACCACTCAAACTATCTCACCTGTCCTTCTGGAAGAATCTCGTGGCAAGACCGGCGGCTTTTCCGAGTGGAGAGCAATTCTCTCTCAGAGAACAAACATCGCTCTATTTGTCACAGGATTCTTTCAGAAAGACAGAGAGGGATGAACCTTCTAAGAAGACAAAGGTGTGCTGATTGGCAGCGTGTCACGCATTTATTTCCGTCGTTGGTGTTCTCACCAACGAGCTGTTTCCCCTCAGGCAAGTTGGTATTATAATCAACCTGGAGAAGAATGAAAAAAACTCTCTTCCTGTTCTTCCGAAAAGCTCAGCTTTCCTCCTTGTCCTTCTGGAAGAAACTTGTGACAAATAGAGCCTTGTCTGGGTTCTGAGAGAAAAATAATTTATTTCCAGTCGGAAAGATCGCCGGTCTTGTCACAAGATTCTTTCAGAAGGACAGGAAGAGAGAGAATTCTTTCAGAAGAACAATAAAGAAATATGAAAAAAAGAAACAAACTTTCTTAAGTGATAGCATTGAGCGTCCGCTGCTTTCATAATGGGCACCGATGGACACTTGTGCCAGAAACTTTCTTTGTTTCCAAAAAAGATATGGGACACGATAAGGCCACTGGCTACGTCCCTCAAAATGCTCTCATCTCGCTACAAAATCTAGCCTTTTCCCTTCTTTACTACTAATTTAAACAACCTCTTATACATGTATTATCCTCCATAGCCTTTACCTTCTCCTTCCTTTGCCGTTTCGTTAGGAGCTTGACCTGGTGTAAGAGGAGCTGTAGAATTAGCCTGTGTACCCTGACCGGTAGAGGCATTGTCCTTCCAGTACGTTGGTAGCTGATACGTCTGATATAACTGATTCAGAAAGTTTTTATCGCTCACCAGGTCACCAAGTGCATTTCGGTCTACTTGTACATTGTAGCTTTTTACCTTATCAGTGTCAATTACATAACCGCCTGACTGTAAGTCTGCTTTCATCATTGTCCAGGGTAAGGCATACGATCCCTGATCGAACTCTGCTATTACACAGACTACTTTACCTTCTTCCACATCCATCAACCATTCGATGACTTTGCCAATTTCTTGTCCCGACTGATCTTTAAGTTTTACAGCGGATAAGCGTGCTCCCAATGCTAATGTGGGCGTGTTCATAGTTGAAAAATTTAAGGTTAAAAATGGAAAACTGAGCGTTGAACAACAAGCGCTTTACTTTAAACTGTCTGATTATCAGAATTGTTTTGTTTGATGTGCTTTATTGCTGCTACAAGCCAACTGATTTTTTTCCATAGAATTTCTACTAGAATTATGCCACGCCAGCACTTGTACCCTGCATGATGGAGAAGCTCTCAGGAAAAGAATATATCGTGTATGATAGAGCTTTGACTAACCGAAAGACAGTACGTCAAATCCTTCACCAATGCCTGGTTGCTGGCTAATGTTGAAAGTACTTTGTCCATTGGGAAGCATCTTTACTACTTCACTTTTGGTACTTGTTCGAGTAGAAAGACGCTGGTTCGAATGTCCGTTAGGATCTATCTTGAATGGTGGGAAAGTGGTCATTGGTGATAACACCAACGACGGAAATAAAAAGTAGCCCTGATTACCAGGACTACTTTACTTTTTGGAAGTGGGCTTGCATAAGTTACAAGCTTCTTTATAGCCCAAAGAGCATGCTTTCGCATAGTCTGGACAGGCATCTTGTTTGAGGGTTTCTTTAATGACTCCTATGTTATAATACGTGTCTGCAAAATTAGGTTTGAGTGTGGTCACTTTGGTATAGTCTGCAAGTGCTTCCTGATACTTTCGCAGATTACTGAGTGCAACCCCTCGTTTAAAATACGATTCTGAATCATCAGGTTTGAGTTTAATCATTTGGGTATAGTCCTCTACCGCTTCCTGATAGCGTTGTGATTTGAGGTATACGTTCCCACGACTTACATAGGCATTGGCGTAATCTGGCTTAAGTTGAATCACCTTTGTCAGATCTGCCAGCGCCTCCGGATATCGTTGCAATATGTTATATATAAGCCCTCGGTTTAAATACGCATCTGTATACTCAGGCTTGAGTTGAATGGTTTTTGTAAAGTCTTCTACGCATTCTGATAACGTTGAAATTTAATGTACATGTTTCCCCGACTAAAGTAGGCTTCCGACAGATCAGGTTTAAGTTGAATCACTTTGGTATAGTCTGTAATAGCTTCCTGGTATTGTCGCAACTCACTGTACAGATATCCCCGATTAGCATAGGCATCTGTATAATCCGGCTTAAGCTGAATGGCCTTTGTAAAATCAGCAATGGCCTCCTGAGCGTGGCGTAATTGATAATAGGCCATTCCTCTGGTGAAGTATACTACTGCCATAGTGGGATCAAGCTGAATCGCTTTTGTGAGATCAGGTATCGCCTCCTGATAGCGTTTCGATTGGGTAAATATAGTCCCGCGATTGATGTAGGCTGCCAGATAATCGGGTTTAAGCTGAATGGCTTTGGTATAGTTTGCAATGGCTTCCTGGGTGTGTTGCAAATAAAAATGTGTACGTCCGAGGTTTGAATAGGCTTCGGCAATGTTTGGCTTGAGCTGGATAGCTTTTGTCAGATCAGCCAATGCTTCCTGATAGCGTCCTAACTTATTGTAGGCATTCCCTCGATTGACATATGCTTCCGCAAAATCTGGCTTGATCCCGATGGCCTTTGAGATATCTGTCATAGCCTCCTGAGGATGTTCTAACTCATTGTACAGGCTTGCTCTGTTATTATAGGCTTCCACATAGTCAGGCTTGAGTGTAATTGCCTGAGTGAAGTCGGCAATAGATTCCTGATAACGTTTTAATTGGGTATAGGTATTTCCGCGATTGAAATAGTATTCAGCCTTAGCTGGATCTATGTTGATGGCCTTGGTGTAATCGGCAATGGCTTCCTCGTAACGGTGTAAGGTTTCATAGGCAAGTCCGCGATCATTATATATACCTTTATAACCGGCATCGAGACTGATAGCCTGTGTGTAGTGGCTAATGGCATTTTGATAGTGTTGCGCCAAATGGGAGATAGCGCCTTTGACATAGTGCACACTTGCATTCTGACTTGTGGTACTTACAATTTGTCCCTTTGCTTCGGTATACCCTTCCAGAACAGATTTTTTTCTTGTTTCTAAACAGGCATGTTCAGACTGCATCTCATCCTTGCAATCCGGATGAGACATTTTCGTTAAATAGAATAGCGCTTGTTCCTCTGTGGCTCCCTGTTTTTCTAAAAGTAAACCAACATAGGCATCTGCGGCCCATTCATATTGTCGCAATACCTCTAACGGAGCCGATTGTTTATGTAGTGGCTGATTGCTCAAGTAGCGCCCGATTTCATAGGACAGTATACCTAATGCATTCCAGTCTACTTTATTGCCTGCAAAAGTTCTGGAAAGAAAACTTTTATTGTACAGAATGTAGCGAATGCCTTGCTCATCTTCATAGGCCAGACAGGTCTTAATTTTTGGACATTCTACCAGGAAAAGATTGAGTTCTTCATATTTGTTGATGGGAGCCAGGATGTGTTCGAAAACGGTATCTGTTTTGATGGATTGTGCACTGACTCCGGGTTTCTGGTTTTTCAGGCATATGCCTGCATCGGTAAGTTCGTTCTGTGCAAAACAGAATTGTACATGGGTAAGCAGTAAAAGCGATAAACAAAATCGCAACATTGGGATATGGGTTTAAAATGTGATTGGGGCAGTCTTGTTGATGTCGAGGCAGGTAACCTGTGTAGTTAGTATACAGTTTCTGTCGTTAGCTCGTAAATAAAAACCAGCAAAGGTAGTATTTGCCCTGCTCTTATTCAACAGGAAGTCTAAAGCCTTATCGTGTCCGATAACTTTTTCAATCTAGGGTTTTAGGGAAAAGGCACTGGTTCGAATAGGAAGGCACTGGTTCGAACGTCTGTTCTATATACTGTCAACTAAAAAAAACACTCATTCCTCCCTGTCCTTCTGAAAGAATCCTGTGACAAGACCGGCGATCTTTCCGACTGGAAATAAATTATTTTTCTCTCAGAACCCAGACAAGGCTCTATTTGTCACAAGTTTCTTTCAGAAGGACAGAAGAGAGAGTTTAGTGACTACCTTCCCTAGCCATACCCTCTATTGATTCAGGAGGTCGGCTGGTATCTTCTTGTCCTACTAGTGGAAAGCGAACGGTAAAGCGGGTACCTACATCTACTTGACTGTCTACGTGAATGCTTCCTCCCAGCGATTCTACCTGTTTTCTTACCAGATATAAGCCTATACCTCGTGAGTCGGCATGGGCATGAAACGTCTTGTAGAGGCCAAAGAGCTTGTGTCCGTATTTTTCCAGGTCTATCCCCATACCATTATCCTCGATCTCAAGCAGCACATTACCGTCTGCCTGCCAGGACGTAATTTTGATGTAGGGTGTTCTTTCCGGGGAACGGTATTTAAGGGCATTGGAAAGGAAGTTATGAAGAATACTTTCCATATACACCTTTGGATAGCGTAGAGACTCAACTGCAAGCTGTGGGTGAATCTGTGCGCCTGTTTGTTCTATATGGCTGGAAAGGTTTGCCATTTCCCGCCGGATAAGTTCTGGCAGGTCAATAAGCTCAAACGAAAGTTCTTTACTCTGATTCACTTTGAGTAACTGGTGCAGTTCCTGTAGCGTTTGTTTCATATGACCAGAAACCAGAGCAATTTTGTCCAGCACCAGTTGAGCCGTGTCAAAATCTTCCTGGTGGTGATACAGCCCGAGCAGTCCCTGGATGTTGTTTAAGGGGGCAATCAGATTATGGGAGGCAATATGTGTAAAGTCTTCCATCTGTGCATTCTTACCCTCCAGTTGCGTATTGAGGTCACGAAGTTTTTCGGCCTGGCAGGTAAGCTGAATACTCACGACCGTTTTACCCAGCGAGCGAATCCGTTCAATCTCCAGTTCACTCCAGACAGCCGATTTGCCCTCAATGGCCTGTTCCCATTTGGCAAACGACTTTCTCGGATGCAGCCTTTGTTCTGAATCCATCTGTAACGACTTATCGGGGTTACCTGCCCAGGTGATGGTCTCCTTGATCTCTGGTTTAAAATACAGAATATATTCCTGATTGTGTCTGGATAGCTCCAGCAATAGCAAGCCACTGGCTACCTGTTTAAACCCAAAAGCAGGAGGATACACTTTATATAACTCCTGTGTATGGTACACCTGTGGCAATGTCTGCTCACTCGCCCACTGAACCAGCTTTCGGATGGCAGCCTGACCGGGACATTTTCCCAGCGTCGTTATTTTGCCATTCAGCACCAGGGCTGCTCCTGTAGCAGAGGACAAATCAAGTAAAGTAACAGGTTTTACAAATAAACTTTTCTTAATGTTCAGGCTTTCCTCCATCTTCTGTATAAGTGTCTTTTCCACCTGTTTATAGGTCTGGTCCAGTTCCTTATCGTCCTTCTCTTTAGCTGAGAGAATGCAGGAGGCATAGTACTGGGTAATCAGGTTGGCCGTAGTGCGCTGGTAGTAGTCAATCAGACAGGGCGATTGGTGATGACCGCATATGAGGCCCCACAGATTGCCTTTCACCAGGATCGCAATGGATACAGTGGCTCCTACCTCCATATTCTGTAAGTACTCCAGGTGAATTTCAGAAGGGTTTCGCAGTTCGGTACTGCTGACATTGGTAGGCTTGCCTGTACGTGGATGCAAATAGGGTATAAGGGGAACACTTTCTGCGGCTACATCTACAATCTGCCGGATACCTTTCTTTCTGAGCATGGCGCGTGCTTGTTCGGGGATATCACTGGCCGGAAAATGATGATTGAAATACGACTTTACTCCTGGCTTTACTTTCTCTGCCACCACATGTCCATGCCAGTCCTCGTCAAACTGATAGATCATTACCCTGTCGTAATCAAACAATTGCTGAATTCGCTCGGCGGCTACCAGGGAGAGTTCGTTAATCGTATTTTTTTGGCTTAGCTGCTGAAAAGTAGCTGCCTGGTGAGCATTCAGTTGGGTAAGCTGGGTAAGGGAGTGATGATGGGTAGGCTCTAATTCCAGCAGCAGTTTATCTTTCAGATCATGCAGCAACGCTATGTAGTGCTTTTCCTGTATGACTACTGGAAAAGGAGAGGCTACCATTTCTTGTGCTGCCGAAGCTTCACCGAATGAGCTGATCTCCGCAAGCACTTCTTTAGGCAATAGCTTCTCATAGGACATGTTCAGACACTGTTCAGCCGCGATCCCTGTAAGCAGATGTATATTTTCGCTTACCTGAGCGATTGTCTTACGCTCGGTATCCAGAACCAGCAAAAATCCATGGGCCTGAATGGTGCCAATGATGTGAATAGGTTCTTTGTCACAATTGGACTGGTCAATTTGTAAATGTGGATAGTTCTTCATCGGAACAGGCCCCTTATATGCCTGAGCTATTTTGTGTATAGTATGTGTACTGTGGAATGACCTACAAAACGTAGTAAGCGAGAAATGAAAGAAAAGGATAAAAATTCGCGCCAGAGTGTAATGAGTAGGTTTAATATGGGAAGTGACGGGAGAGGTAACGTTGTAAAAAATCTTCATTTTTGTATTCTACTCTTTTTGTGAATTCATGAAGCTACTCTCCACCTATGTGAAAAGTGCCTTCTGGTGGGGCTTTATTCTGCAGGCTTTGTTTTATGTACTATCTCTGATAGCGATTATCCTAGCTATTCCTGTTTTAAATTATAGGCGGCCTGCTCGTGATGGATGGTGGTTTGTTTTAGGTCTGAATCTTTTTCTACTGGGATATTTGCTTCTTTTCATCAACTCATTTATTGGGGTTATGAAGCCTTCTTATCAGGTTAACAAGGGATCAATGTTAGCAAACGGATTGTTTGTAGGAGGAGTGATACTATGTTGGCTTATACGTTTCTATCAAGTTAACTATAGCCATTAAACATGTATACATGGCATTTTAAGTTCTCAGCTTACTTTTCTGTTTTGACAGTTTAGTGTATATCTCCCTTCGATTATCGAATCATTTTATCGCATATCCTATACAAAAGCTGGTAATTATTGTAGAATTTAGTTAGTGTTCATGTAAGGTTTTTGTGAAGTTATGCGTTTGAAAGTCAGTCATTTCTGTCTCAGTACAAACCTAATACTATCAGACCCTTTTCTTATATGTATGATTTATTGAATTTTTGTATAATAGATAGAGAAATATACCTGCTTCCGGGTATTGTATGTGAGGTCATTATCTTTGATATTGCATTCTTAAAGTAACGCCTCTATTTAGCTTGTTTTACTCTGTAAGAAAGAGAGTATGATTTCGAAAAAAGACCTCTCAGAACGGGACATCTGTACCAAGTTTATCACCCCTGCTATCCGAAAAGCAGGGTGGGATATACAGACACAAGTATTGGAAGAAGTTAGCTTTACAGATGGACGTATCCTGATTCGTGGTAAGATGGTAGGTCGTGGTAAACAGAAAAGAGCTGATTATATACTCTATTATAAATCAAATATTCCCGTTGCTATTGTTGAGGCGAAAGACAATAAACACACGGTTCGGGCTGGGTTACAGCAAGCTATTGAGTATGCCCAGATTCTGGATATTCCCTGTGTATTCAGCAGTAATGGTGATAGTTTTTTGTGGCATGATCGTACAGCTACAGGCGAAGATCTGGAAACCGAGATAGATCTTGATAATTTTCCTTCACCTCAGGTGCTTTGGGAAAAATACAAACAATACAAAGGAATCTCTACTGAGGAAGCTGAACGGATTGTTTTACAAGACTATTATACCGACATATCAGGTAAACGTCCACGGTACTATCAGCAGATTGCCATTAACCGAACCATTGAGGCTATTGCCAAAAAGCAAAACCGTATTATGCTGGTTATGGCAACAGGAACAGGCAAAACGCTTACTGCCTTTCAGATTGTATACCGCCTCTGGAAGGCCGGAGTAAAGAAACGAATCCTGTTTCTAGCCGACCGAAAAATTCTGGTGTATCAGGCAGATAAGACATTTGACTACTTTAAGAATGTAAAGACTACGGTAGTGAACCGAAAGGTAGATAAGTCGTATGAATTGTATTTTGCATTGTACCAAGGCTTATCCAGTAGTGAAGAAGAAAAGAAT
This sequence comes from Xanthocytophaga agilis, assembly GCF_030068605.1. Lineage (NCBI taxonomy): Bacteria > Pseudomonadati > Bacteroidota > Cytophagia > Cytophagales > Rhodocytophagaceae > Xanthocytophaga > Xanthocytophaga agilis. The sequence goes on along the minus strand of NZ_JASJOU010000017.1, from coordinate 16,280 downwards.
ACCTATAAACAGTTCTCCCCTGATTTCTTTGATCTGGTGATTATTGATGAGTGTCATAGAGGTAGTGCCAATGAAGACAGTGCCTGGCGGGAGATTCTGAATTACTTTAAAAAGGCTACCCATATTGGTCTGACTGCTACCCCGAAAGAAACGACAGAAGCTTCTTCCAGTGAATATTTTGGTGATCCTATCTATACCTACTCACTGAAGCAGGGTATTGACGATGGTTTCCTGGCTCCTTATAATGTGGTGCGTATTGGACTCAATGTAGACTTAGACGGGTACCGACCTGAGAAAGGCAAGCGGGATAAGTATGGCTTACTAGTAGAAGACCGGATCTATAACCGCAAGGACTTTGAAAAGAACCTGGTGATTGACGAACGGACGGATCTGGTAGCCCGGAAGGTGGCAGAGTTTATGAAGGTTACAGACCGCTATAGTAAGACGATTGTATTCTGTGTGGACATTGACCATGCCGAACGTATGCGAAGTGCGCTGGCACGTCATAATGCGGATCTGGTGAAGGAGAACTATAAATATGTAATGCAGATTACAGGGGACAATGAAGAAGGCAAACGGGAGCTGGATAACTTCATTAACCCGGAAGAACGCTATCCGGTAATTGCCACTACATCCAAGCTGATGACAACGGGTGTAGATGCGCAGACCTGTAAGATTATTGTACTGGACAGCAACATCCAGTCGATGACGGAGTTTAAGCAGATCATTGGGCGGGGGACACGGATCAATGAGGAGTTTGGAAAGCTGTATTTTACGATTCTGGACTTCCGGAATGTAACTGACCTGTTTGCTGATCCACAGTTTGATGGCGATCCTATTCGGGTGAAAGAGCTAGGTGAAGGGGATGATATAACAGATGTGCTGGAGGATGAGATAGATGGCGAACCAGAAGACATTGAAAGGGAAATTAAGCCTGTTTCCATTCGGATGGCTGGGACTATTGTACAAAGTCCCGGACGAAAGGTGTATGTTAATAATGTGGATGTATCGGTACTCATGGAACGGGAGATGTTTTTCGACTACCAGGGCAAGCCGGTTACTTCGAGTCTGAAAGACTATACTGCAAACACGATTAAAAGCGAATACAAGAGTCTGGATGAGTTTTTAAGCAAGTGGAATACCGCAGAACGTAAAAAAGCTATTATTGAAGAACTCACTGAAAAAGGCATTCCAGTTGAGCAACTACAGAATGCCATAGGCCGTGAGCTGGATCTGTTTGACTTGATTTGCCATGCCGCCTATGACATGCCTCCACTAACTCGTCGTGACCGGGCCAATAACGTAAAGAAGCGTAACTACTTTACCAAATACGGCGAAAAAGCTCGTCAAGTGATTGAAGCATTACTGGAGAAGTATGCCGATGAAGGGGTGGAGACTATTGAAGATACGAAAGTACTGAATCTGGACCCGTTTAATAAAATGGGAACGCCTTTGGAGATTATTAAGGTGTTTGGAAGTAAGGAGAAGTACTTACAGGTTATTAAAGAGTTAGAAAAAGAATTATATCAACTAAATGCATAAGTCGAATGAATTTACCCGAATACAAAACCTTATCAGAAAAAAAAGAATATTTTGTCTCATATCAGATAGATGATTGGGAAAGTCTTAAACAGATTATAGATCAGTACTATGAAGATAGTAAAGAAATCTCTATTGAAGATGTTTCCGCCCCAGAAGAAGAGGTAGATTATAACATTCTCCCAACGGATTCAGACTCTGAAGCTATTCAAAAAATTATTATCAAGGATCAGGAAAGACATGCGAAGCGTAAAACCATACCTATTTTCAGAGGAATGCATGCGGCCAAATACAAATTATATACATCATCCCAACGATACTGGGTTAAAAACAGCCTTTCAAGTAAGTATAGCAACATTGATGAGTTCATAAAAAAGCAAATTGATTTTGCAAAATCATACCAAAATAATCTTTTAGAGAACTTCTATAGTGCTTTTAATCATAAAGCATATGACTTGTCAATTTTAGGATTTCTTCAACACTATGGTGCTGGAACTCCTATTCTAGATTGGAGTCACAGGTTTAATAGTGCATTGTTTTTTGCTTTCGATGGCCTAAGTTCTTCTTATGATGACCAAGAGGATGGACTTGAAAAATATGTATCAGTTTATATGATTGACTTGGGAAAATCACACCTAAATATTCCCAATCTAATCGCTCATATAAATAAAAGTACTTCAGACATTGATGCAATTATAAAAAAATATAAAAATTTAAACCCTAATCATAGTTCTGTCACTTCCAAGATAGAAATGCTTGATTATAGTTATTTTAGTAGCTTAAAATTATTTTATATGCCTGGATATCTGGAAGGAGGACAAAAATTTCTTATTGAAGAAATTCCTGATTTTGAAGTGATATATAATCAACATAACTTAAATATAATTGCTCAGAAAGGGTGCTTTATGTTTAATAATTCTTCTGATAAACCTTTAGAGGAAATGTTTTTAGGTCCCAATAACGATTGGGACCTAAAAAAAATAACCTGCTATAATGTACATAAGAACTTAGAAACCCAGGTGAGGCAATACCTTGATAAGATAAATATAAATAAAGCGTTTATGTTTCCTGAAGAAGAAAAAATTGCAAAAATTGCTTTAAATAAATCTCTTTAATATGTCTAACCTCTCCGGTACTATAAAAACCATTCAGAACATCATGCGCAAGGATGCGGGCGTGGATGGGGATGCGCAGCGGATTTCACAGCTGGTCTGGATGCTGTTTCTGAAAATATTTGACGACAAAGAAAAGGATTACGAAATTCTGGAAGATAACTACCAGTCACCTATTCCTGAACCCTTACGGTGGAGTAACTGGGCAGCGGATGAAGAGGGCATTACAGGAGAGGCTATGCTGCGGTTTATTAATAATGAGTTGTTTCCAACGCTGAAAGAGTTGCCTGTTCGCGGACCTAAAGACCATGCGCAGATTATCCGGTTGGTGTTTGAGGATAGCTACAACTACATGAAGTCTGGTACGCTGATCCGACAGGTGGTCAATGAGATTAACAAAGGAATTGACCTGACTACTACTGAAGAGCGGCACTTGTTTAATGATATTTACGAACAAATACTGCGCGACCTGCAATCGGCAGGGAATGCAGGGGAGTACTATACCCCTCGGGCAGCTACTCAATTTGTGGTAGAGATGGTAAACCACACCTGGGTGAAACAGTGCTTGATCCGGCTTGTGGTACAGCTGGATTTTTGGTCAATACCATTGAACATATCCGTACTACTGATGGTATCCAGAGCCTGGAAGATCGCGAAATGCTGCAAAATAGTATTAAAGGAGTAGAGAAAAAGCCTTTGCCTCATATGCTAGCAACTACCAACCTCATTTTGCACGGCATTGAGCTACCCGGTATTCGGCATGACAACCTGCTTTCCAGAGCCTATACCGAATGGAGTAACAAAGACCGTGTCGATGTCATTCTCAGTAACCCTCCCTTTGGAGGAATGGAAGAAGATGGTGTAGAAGCCAACTTTCCGCAGAATTTTCGTACCCGTGAAACAGCCAATCTGTTCCTATACCTGATCGTTCACTTGCTAAAAGACAAAGGCCGGGCTGGTGTCGTATTGCCTGATGGCTTCTTGTTTGGGGAAGGTGTGGCTACGCGTATTAAGGAAATGCTACTAGAGAAGTGTAATCTGCATACAATTGTACGCTTGCCTAATGGCGTGTTTGCTCCCTATACAGGGATTAAAACCAATCTGCTATTCTTTCAGAAAGGCGAACCTACCAAAGAGATCTGGTATTTTGAGCATCCTTATCCGGAAGGAGTAAAAAGCTATAGCAAAACGCGTCCACTGAATATTAAGGAATTTGATTTGGAAAAAGCCTGGTGGAATAATCGGGTAGAAAATGAATATGCTTGGCGAGTGAGTGTAGAGGATATTAAAAAGCGGAATTATAACCTGGATATCAAGAATCCAAAGGTGACAGAAGAAGAACAGACGTATACTAGTCGTGAGTTGCTGAATAAGCTGCATGATTCGTTTGAGAGGAGTGAGAAAATATTGACACAGTTACGTTTAGAACTATCTTAGTTAGAAAATACTAGAAGATAAAGTATACTTACTCTTTTTAAAATTATCATAATAAATGACTTGGCAGAAAATTAAGATAAGAAAGATACTTACAGAAAGTAAAGTACCATCAGATAGTCCCGATCCAGACAAGAGAATCACCGTGAAATTAAATGTAAAAGGAGTGGAGAAAAGACCATTTGAAAATGGAATAGAAGGAGGGACAAAATATTATATAAGAAGAGCTGGTCAATTTATTTATGGAAAGCAAAATCTATTTAAAGGGGCTTTTGGTATTATTCCCTCTGAATTGGACGGCTTTGAAAGTAGTTCAGATATCCCTACGTTTGATATTCATGAAGATTGTTTAAGTGAATGGATTTTTTATTTCTTAAAACAGGGTGATTTTTATAAATCTTTAGAGGGATTAGCGAAAGGAACAGGATCAAAACGTATTCATCCAGAACAATTTTTTGACATCGATATACCATTTCCATCTAGGGAAGAACAACAGGAGATCATTAAGAAAATTAAGTCTTTTGAAACCAAATATGATACTTTACAATCTGAACTTAAACTTCAATCAGAATTACTAACTCAGCTTCGGCAAGCTATTTTGCGGGAGGCCGTACAAGGTAAACTCGTACCCCAAGACCCTGCCGATGAACCTGCTTCAGAGTTACTAAAACGCATTCGTGCTGAAAAAGAGCAACTCATACGCGAAGGCAAGCTCAAGAAAGAAAAGCCCTTACCACCCATCACCCCCGAAGAAATCCCCTTCGAGCTGCCTCAAGGTTGGGTGTGGTGTAGGTTAGGAGATGTTACATTAAAATCTGAATCTGGAAAAAGTTTTACATGTGAGAAATATCCAGCTGAGTATCCGGAATGGGGTGTTATAAAAGTCAGCGCTATATCTTGGGATGCTTTTAATGAGAAAGAAAATAAGGCGTTATTACGTAATACACAGCCAACTTTGGCATATCAAATCCATGAAGGAGATTATTTAATTTCAAGAGCAAATACAGAAGATCTTGTTGGCAAAAGTGTAGTAGTTGGTAAAGTTTCCTTAAATGTACTTTTAAGTGATAAATCTATCCGCTTTCTCTTTAGTAGCAAAGTAGATAAACATTACATAAATCTATTGAACAATTCTTCTATAGCAAGAGAATATTATAAGGAAGTCGCAACAGGAACAAGTGACTCAATGAAAAATATTTCAAGAGAGCAGATGTACAGTTTGCTAATTCCTCTCCCACCTTTTGCTGAACAAAACCGCATTGTTGAAAAAGTAGAATCTCTGATGACTTTGTGCACCCAACTCGAAGCACAAATCACTACCAGTCAGCAGCAAGCTGAGCAGTTAATGCAAACCGTACTTCGGGACGCATTTACCAATCCGGACATAATGGAAGAAGCCGAATTGTTGGGAGAAGAAAAAGCTACATTATTTGAAACAGAGCAATTGCGGTTGTTCTAATATACAGAAACTAATACATTCATGAGTAGAACTAATATAACACCAGGAGCTTTTTTAGGATATTTTAATGGCTCTACTTCCAATCAGATAGTTTCAATAAAGGATGTAGAAATTTCTCAGCCAATTATCTTTGGCATTGTAAGGAATTTTCATTATGTAATAATTGAAAATGTCATGTTTGCTAAAGATGTGGAATTTAGATCAGTTGGACTTGGAGCTGGTATTAAATTTATAAATTGTGAATTTCAAGGCGAAATTAAATTTGACAATGTTACAGCTGTAGGACCTCCTCCAGATCATTTAATTGATAGCCACAATCTTATCTTTCAAGCTTGTAAAATAAATAGTTCTATAAAAATTTTTGATAGCAGTTTAGCTAGAGGAATAACTTTTACTGAGCAAACAAAAGTTGAGCATTTAATTTTTGAAAGGCTGAAATGTAGAGAAGGAAGTATCTTATTTGATGAGGTTACAGTTAATAAAAAGCTTGATATTGACGATAATAGAATAAGATATATTGAATTTCGAAAATCGAAAGTTTCATCAGGCGTTAGATTATGGCATAATGATGCGGATAGTATATCTTTTATTGAATCTGGGTTTGATAAGGATATTCAAATATCTAATGGAAGCCTTAATTCTATTATCTTTAATAATGGGGAATACAAAGATGATGTAAATATAAAGAATGTTGTACTTGTCGAAAATCTAACTGTCTACAACGATAACTTTAAAAGATCATTGATTTACGACTTTCACAAAGTCAGTAATCCATTAAAAAATATATACATTGATAATACTCAATTTGGAACTGCTTTAAGTGTAAAGGGTGCTAATCAATCAGTTAAAAAGATTACTATAATATGTTCACAAGGGTTAGTAGGAACATTTCAGGTAAAACAATGCCAAATCGACCACCTTGTTATCAAGAATGATAATCATAAAGGGAACATTGTCTTTAATGATTGCGATTTTGCAAGAATAGACTTCAATAGCTTTACTAACTATGGTAATCTAATTATCTCTTCTTGTAAGGCCATTTCAGGAAACAGCTCTCAACTTAACTTAATTAACTCAAACCTTGGAAAAGCCCAACTGTATGATTTCTCTTTCAGAAGCTTTACAGACCTCAAAATTATTAATTCAATTTTTAGTGAGATAGCTACCTTAGGCATAGACTGGTTCAATGATAACCAACTTTCTACATCTCTCCATGATACACCAAATATTAAAAGTATAAAGAATCTACAAAGCAAACGAGAAGTTTATAGACAGCTCAAGCAAGCTTCTGAAAAACAGGGAGACCGCATTCAGGCGTTGGAATTTCAAGCAAGAGAATTACAAGTATTTAAAGACTACCTTATTCTAAAACACAAAGGATGGTGGAATAACGACCGCCTAATTTTGTGGTTAGGTCAGACAAATGACTTTGGTTTGAATTGGGTCAAGCCATTAGGATGGGCATTAGTACTTACTACTCTGTTTTGGTTCTTTATAGTGATTGCAGCAACAAAGGAGTTAAGTTGGTTTCCTGCTACTTCGTCGGACGATCTTTGGGCTACCTGGAATGCCTTCACACATTGCAGCACAGTTTGGGCTCAGTTATTTAATCCTACCCGTTCATTAAAACAAATCTTTCCTGAGCCATCTAAGGTGATTCCTTGGCACTTGGATATGAATTTTGGTTTGTCCTTACTAGATGGGTTACATCGTATAATTATCTCTTTTTTCATCTTTCAAATCATTTCGGCCTTTCGAAAGTATGTAAAGTAGCTAATTTTGCGTCTCCTGACTAGTACGAGACGAGATTAGTACGAATAGATCATTATTTTATCCTAGAATATTCTTTCAGCAGCAGCTCAACCTGAATTTTAAAGCACATGTACATACAAAAAGTAAGTATCAAAAACATCCGATCCATTCAGCGCTTTGAAATGGAGTTTGAGAACCCTGCCGGCTGGCATGTGCTTATTGGAGACAATGGTGCCGGAAAGTCAAGTATCATTCGCTCTATTGCGTTAGGCCTGGTAGGTCCCGAAGAAATACTGGGAATCAAACCTAACTGGAATAACTGGATCACCTGGAAGGAAGACAATGGGAGTGTAGAACTAGGTATTGAACCAGAAGAGGGGATTGATAGTCAGGATAGTACATCTGGTATAGGCAAGAGTTTTACATTACAACTCAATTTCAGGAGAGATCCGGAGGGTAATGTGTTTTTTGATACAACCACAGGTGTACAAAATCAGGTGCCTGCTGCTCTCTGGAAAGGGAAGGAAGGTTGGTTTTCTGCCGGATATGGCCCTTTTCGACGGTTTTCAGGAGGCTCAACCGAAATGGAGAAGGTATTCGAGAACCCAGGGTATGCCCGATTAGCTTCCCATCTGAGTTTGTTTGGTGAAGATGTGGCGCTTACAGAGGCCACCCGATGGCTGGTTACTGTCAATTATAAAATGCTGGAACAGCGGGCAAACAATGCTTCCTATCGGGACTGGCTTGAAGATTTGAAACGTCTGATTAATTCTACTGATTTTTTACCGCACAATACCAGCTTACTCCGCATTAGTTCAGACGGCGTTGTATTCAAAGATGGAAATGGTGCTGAGATTTCGGTTATGCAGATGAGTGATGGATACCGGTCTATTCTCAGTCTGACACTTGAGCTAATCCGGCAAATGGTACGAGTATATGGGGAGGATAAAGTATTCAAAGATATCCGGGAAGATAGGATGATTATCAACCTGCCCGGAGTAGTGCTCATTGATGAAGTAGATGCCCATCTGCACCCAACCTGGCAAACCCGCATCGGGCAGTGGTTTACGAAATATTTTCCCAAGTTACAGTTTATTGTTACCTCACATAGCCCGCTGGTATGTAGGGCAGCTGAAAAAGGAAGCATCTGGCGACTGGCAGCTCCGGGTAGTGACAATGAATCGGGTCCTGTAACAGGCATTCAACGGGATCGATTGATTTATGGCAATGTGCTGGATGCGTATGGTACGGAGGTATTTGGAGAGAATGTATCTATTTCTGCACAGTCTACAGAAAAGATAAACCAATTGGCAGCCTTAAATATAAAGTCGGTAATGGGTACTATCTCAGCTTCAGAAAAGAAAGAATTACAGGATCTGAAAGCTATTTTTCCAACAGAAACCCTATGATAAAACTTCCTAATACGATAGCTCCTGCATCACATATACTTGCCAAACTGCAGGAGTATCAGGATGAGATTGATAGACTGACTACATTTACAGAAAGAAGTGAGAAAGCCAAAGCGGTCTTTGGTAGCCGGAATAAAATAGGAAACACCGTATTTGATGCCATCAAGGTAAAACTATCCGATATGTGTTCAGGTGCACGGCGTTGTGTCTATTGTGAAGATTCGGTAGGAGATGAGGTAGAGCACATTCGTCCTAAGGACTTATATCCGGGGGTATGCTTTAGCTGGACAAACTATGTCTATGCCTGTGGAAATTGCAATGGTCCTAAAAACAATAAGTTTGCTGTATTTCGTCACTCAGATGGGCAATTTGTAGAAGTAAATCCGCCACGTGGCCAACAGGCTGCAGAACCGCCTGCCGGGGATGATGCTCTTATTAACCCCCGCATAGAAGATCCCTTTGCCTATTGTATGCTGGATCTGATTTCTACTTTTCAGTTTGTCATCACCGCACCTGCTGGCACTCCCGAACACCAGAAGGCTGAATATACAATCAATACAGTGCTTAGGCTGAATGAACGTGAGTTTTTACGAAAATCCCGACGCAGCGCTTTCGAAAATTACAAAGCCCGGTTGTATCAGTATGTACATAAACGAAATGCCGGGGCCTCTGCCGGTAAGTTACAACTCATGCGGGAGGGAATTCAAACCGAGGCACATCCTACTGTATGGAAGGAAATGCAACGATACCACCGTCGGGGTATTCTGAGAAATGTAGACCCGGATCTGGACGATCTGTTTCTGGCTGAGCCAAATGCATTGAATTGGTAACACCATCAGATTGAACAGAGGCAAATGGTGTTGAATGAGGCGGGAAGGATGATTGAAAAATGGTATCAGGAATTATCTCAAAAATTTAAGGATATTCAATTGGGAGAATATATTATTATGCCCAATCATTTTCATTGTATTATCGAAAATACAGGTAATGTAGGGTGCACCGGAGCTTGCCACGAGCTGGCGTAGTGTGCGCCCTGTTTCCCGCAGACCGCATTTGTGATAATCGGATATCGTAGGGGCGATCACGCCAAGTCGTGACAGGTTGGCAGGTCGCCCTGGTTCCTTGCCGAAGGTCTGGGATTATACCGAACCCATGTAGGGGCAGGGCTTGCCCCTGCCCGGTTTCCATACATGAATGATTAGGTTTATCAGACATGATTTCGGATTAATTCCAGACTGGGTTTGTGCCAAACACGGGCACCCGCAAGGGGATGCCCCTACATTGTCGGAGTATCACAAACGCGGTCTGCAACAATCCGGGGAATCACGCCCATGTCGTGACAGGCACGCAGGTTCGCCCCTACATCGGGTAATTCAATGGTTTTAAACCATGACCACCAACGAATATATCCGGGGTGTGAAAGAAGGAAATTGGCCTTCATTTCCGGGCAAATTATGGCAACGTAATTATTATGAACACATCATACGCAATGCCCGTTCCCACCAGCAGATTGCCGAATACATTACCACAAACCCTTTACAATGGGAATAGGATACGTTGTATGCGTTATAAGGATATTGACCTGTCCAACACAAGTCATCAGCCGGTTCATACCTCACATGCAGGTTGTAGAGGAAGAAAGTAAGCTATCAACCTGCATGTGGGGTATACTTGTTAATACAAATTCGTTTTCTCATCCTTTTTTATGCGATCATCCAGTTCTTCGTAGGAGATGTCGAGCTTTCCATGGTCAACGAGTACCTTAGCCAGTGAGGGGACCGAATGCTCTTGTGTATAATCCGGATTTCTCCATAGGTTCGACCGGATCATACACTTGGCACAATGCATGAAGGCTTCTTTGACAGTTACAATGATGGCAAATGAGGGTAGCTTACCTTCACAGGATAACTGTTCCAGCACCCATTGGTCTGTGACTATTTTGGCTTCTCCATTGATCCGTAATGTTTCCCTGATTCCCGGAATTAAAAAGATCAGACCTATATGCGGATTTTGAATGATGTTTGTGAGGGTATCTGCTTTACGGTTTCCTGGCCTGTCTGGGATAGCCAGTGTTTGCTCGTCCAATATTTTTACAAAACCTGCAGGATCTCCTTTGGGAGATACATCAAAATTGTTGCTCAGGTCAGCGGTGGCAATGGTAATAAAAGGGGATTGTTCAATAAAGCTCCGGCAATGCTCATCGATATACTGGATTGTTTTTCGGGTAACGATCTCGTTGGGATATCCCATAATGTCCCGGAGTTCTTTTTCAGTAGTAATAATGTTGTCGAATGTCCATTCCATTAGTTTAGGGGTTTTAGATTCTGACAAAACGAGTGAAACTGTAGAAGTGTCTAATTTACATTTAATTTTTGAGGGTCAACATTTTTTATGTTTTTTTCTGTTAGTCAGGAGTGTATTTCGCTTTGGGATAAGGAATAGTATCCACCCTTTCTGTGTGAAGGACAGGCAATGTTTGTTTGGGCACATTGAACAGGGGCAAATGGTGTTGAATGAGGTGGTGGGTGATAGCAGGATTAGTACTAGCTATTGTTCTGTGTTTTTCAATCGATGGTTAGGATGGTTCTATGACTATACTTTCCTTCTTTAATGATCCATACAACTGTATATCCTCCTGCTCCGTCACTATTGAAACTACTGATATAGAGCTGATCCAACTGCTTATCATAATTCACTTTCGTATTAAACAAAGTAGGCTCAAACAAATTGGCAAGCGCTTTATCGGGTAGTTCTATTTGCTTAGTACCCATCCTGATTTGAATCTGACGATAGGCTACTGTAGGCAGATCTCCATCTTCCCCCCATACGGGTTTATGATCAATACTAATCACACTCTCTTTGTAAGTAGGATGATATTGAATGGTATGGGCACTTTTCACAAATGGCTTTGTGCTCAACTCAACCCGGATGCTATCTTTTTGAAGAACAATCGTATTGGTTTTCTCTTCCTTTACAGGAAGCGGATCTAAGGTTTCAATAAAGGTTACTCTTGAAGCATGTATATAGCCAGTAATTCTCTTCTCTTTTCTTTCCATATTTACAGGATACCAGTCTCCTTTCCGATCATGACAATAAAATACATCTGACTCAAGGGCTTTTTCCAGTATAGAACTGCTTGCATCAGGCTTACTACGAACATTGACATATCCATCCTTATCTTTTATTCTAGCCAGTTGTGCCCAAAGGCTGGTAGAACACAGAATGAGTAACACAGAGGCTATAGATACTTTCTTCATTTTGATCAGAACGAATAAAACAGAATAAATAAGGTGGATAGAAATACAATTTTAAAAAGACTCTATACTTGGTATTGGTGCTAAATCAAAAGAACCCTGTACACCTAAAAAAAGCATCTATTGCAGAGACAACCATACAGCGACTACAAGGATGGCTACCTGGCATTGCCTTACAGTCTGCTTTCAGTAACAACCTCCTGTTTTTAAGTAGCTTTATTTACAGACTGATTTACTTACTCACTAGTTTGAGTGTTTTTCTGAGTAAGACCCCAACCTGTCCTGACGATAAATAGAATGCTTACGATTGTGGGCCATACCAAAAGAAACCACTCTCCAGGTCGCTCTATGGTAAAAACCCTCTTCCAGTATAGTTCATATGGTCCAAGTAAGAGGACAAAAGAGGCTACTCCTGCTATGAGAAAGAATAACACCGATTTATCTGGTTTGTCAGCAAAATTCAGGGCAAGTTTGATCAAACCGATATAGCCCATTATCCCTAAAATAATTGTGATCAACTCTGTGATTCTTCCGTCTGAAATGGAGGCATTTTCCTCTTGGATGTTGTAGTGATTCAAAATTTCGACAATGCCTGGCAGGCGCATTAGAACTAAGCCTGTTGCCGGAATCAAAGCCGACAATAAAAGCAGATACTTTAGGATTTTATTCAAGCTCATTATTTTATCCTATAAAGTTTTATTGTCTAAGAAAGTGTTTTTCTTCTACGCTTGTGCCTCACTATTGAATACAGGCACTCCCTTTACAACCACCTTACTGAAGAGTTTAGATACTACACTGCTATATGAGAATATATAGGGAAATGCAAACCAGAAAGTAACCTTTTAAGCCTAATGGCAGGCAAATTTGGATGTAATTACGGGCAAGGTTTTTTATCAGTCAATACCTTACTTTAGGTATTTTTTATCTGCTGAGACAATTCTAGTTAGTTCAGTTTAACATAAGCGTCCGAATAAGAACGTTCAATTGTTTTAAAATTGGTTTCTCTATGGGGTAGGGAGTAAATCAGAGAACTTGCCTTCATAGTCTGAACTGTTTAGTTTCACTAATACATCTGAAGGGAATGAGGTCATTTTTTCGAAATGGAAAGAATAGTGATTGCCTGTTTATTTATGTATAGCGAACCTACGTGATCATCCAACTTGAGTGCTTTCAATTGACCATCAAAAAGGACAGGAATACTATCCTTTGTTTTGTAATTCAATTGTTCAACCTGCGTATATTCAGGATTACATACCTCATAAACATTCAGACGAAATCCTTCTGGTACAATGGAAACCTGCTTGCTGGTTTCGTCATAATAAAGTACTCCCGAAATATTGTTAACAGTCGATAATACAGGGCTATCACAACCATACTCAGGCTGTTTTTCCTTTTTACAACCACATAGGTACAAGGCTAAAGCCACGATAGTAACTATTTTTATTTTCATAGGGAACTATTGTTTATGTCTTGACACAAGATGTATGTAGATGGTTGCATCTGTGTCTGTTAATTTTATGACATAACGCATAAAAAATACGATTTCTTCCATATGAAAACACGTGATTGTAAGTGGTAACGGTCGGTAAAGAGAACGCAAAAGCCGACGGAATACAAGTCGGCTTTTGTATTTTTACTTCTTCCAGGCTTGTCTGAAATAGCTTTCCTACCTAAACAGATTACGCCATTCGATGGTATGTTCGGGAATGCCTAGTTGTTTAAGCCAAGTAGGTACGAAGAAGCTGGGACAGGCTTTGTTGGCAAATTGGTTATGTCCGGCGATCTGGATAGTAGGCGCATAGGCTAGCACTTCATGGATGATCGTTAGCATCGTTTCGCTTTGCTGAGGTGTGCGGGTGTCCTGGGCTTTGTGAAAGGTTTTGTCCAGTCCGCCTACATAGCATAAATGGCGGGAGATAGCGTTGATGCCTGCTACTCCGTTTGTGATCTCGAAAGAATCTATGGTCAGGTCGTTGTTATGCTTGACAAACTGGTGACGCGAGCCGTCTAGTAGGATCAAGTCAGAGTAGCCTACTTGTTTCCAGCCGTTGCCATAGGGTTTAGGGGCGGTGTGCCAGCGTTTAACCTCATCACCCGATATCTAGTGGCTGGCAGAGGGTGAGAATACTGCTAGAATGCTTATGGCTGAAGGCTTTTCTTCAGTTCTTCCACAAACTCTTCAGTGACATCAAAATAGGAGACTAGTTGCTGAGTCGTGAGAACGCCATCTTTGAGGAATTTGAGAATAGCTTCTGCTTTTCCTTTGCGTTCTCCTTTCTGTTCTCCTTTTTTGAAAAGAAAATCATCTTCTTCTTTGATATATTGTGTAATGGAGTCAATCATGAGTTCAATAAAAGGTGTTAGTTTACGCAAATTAGCTAATATCCGTAACTGTTGCAAGTGCCGGTTTAGTTCCAGTGAATTGGGTGAAGTCTGGGTCAATCGGTCCAAAATCTGTTGAGCAGCTTCTTGAGGTGCTGTATTTCCAAAATGACCTAGCACGGCAAAAACGACTTCATCCGCCTGATCTGAGGAGAGAAATAACGTATAGTTTACCTGCGAAAGTCTGACCAGATCAAAGAAGAATATCAATCCATATTGTTCGATACGGGTGGACATGGTAGGCACCGTATCCGAGAGAAACAAAACATACTGGCGAACTTCCAGTTTGTATTTTCGCATGAGTATAGACCTGTATTCGATCATGCGATAAACCATATCGGCTTCATCGACGAGTTGAAACTCGAGGTGCAAAAGAAACGTTTGGCCTTGTTTATCGGTTATTTTCAAGAGTTGATCAGGCTTCCGTTCCAGAGTACGTTGTAGGTCAACTGTTACTTTCTCATAATTGGCGACTTCAATATGAAGTACTTTCTCAACCAGAGCCAAAGTAACTGATTCGAGGTTTTCTTTGAATATTTTATCGTATTGATTCGCTTCTTTTTTTGAACTCATAAACAGGTGGCTTATCAGCGTCAAAAGTAGGGAATAATTTAGTGAGGTGTATAAAACAGCAATGTTTTACTATATACCTTATATATTTTGCAACTTGCATGAGACAGAGGTAAGGTAGAAAGTGTGCGTAAAGTAGGAGAAAGGACTGTGGTTACACAGGTCACCTATCAGTATGACGCAGCTGTTAACCGAACAGTAAAAGCCACTGAAACCAGAGACAATACGGGCAAGATAACCGAAGCAAAAACAACCTATTATGTACGGGATAACCAGGGTAATGTACTCTCCGTTTATGAAGCTGTAAGTACTACCAGCACTACAGTTTCTAATCCATTACAGAAAGAGATTTATTTATATGGTTCCAGACGTTTGGGATTATTAAAACCATTAACTAGCAGCACTGCTAGCAATACTATCTTTACTCGGAAGCTTGGTCTGAAAGACTATGAATTGACTGACCACTTAGGTGACGTACGAGCTGTGATAGGCGATTATCGCAGTGGAAATACTTTACAGGTAGCCTTGAAAAGCTATGCTAACTACTATGCTTTTGGGTTGGAGATGTCAGGTATGACTTATAATGACTATCGTTATGGCTATAACGGCAAGGAGAAGGATAAAGATTTCCAGAATAACTATGATTATGGATTTAGAATTTATAATGCGGCTGTTGGGAAGTTCTTGAGTGTTGATCCATTGACTGCAAAATTCCCTTGGTACACTCCTTATGAGTTTGCAGGAAATAGCCCTATTGGCCTTATTGATTTGGAAGGATTGCAAACTCCAACCCAAGCCAATACTCAAAGTATGACTAGAACAGATCCTATGCTATTAAGACAGATGGCAATGGATGCAGCTAAGGAATCTGCTTTGAGTGGAGGAACAAGTGTTCCTCGTCCACCACCTGTATCAACAGGACCTCAGTATATGCAAGATCAATGGGGTAATAGAGTTTTACTTCCTACTTATTATGTTTATCGTATTCCTATTGATATAAAATCTCCAAAGGCAACCAAAAAGGAATATGAAGATGCAGAGCAAATCTATGATGCAAACAATCCTCCGGGCTATCATGCTTATGCAAAATATGATAAAGATTATGAAGATACTAAAGAATGGGAAAAGTATAAAGATAAAAAGTTTATACCACAACAACCTACTAAAGTATTTGAAGCACCAGAAGAAGATCCTAATTATGATTATCTTTACCGAGCAATGAGTATAGAAGAATATAATAATATATATACTACTAGACAATTTTAAAAATAGTTGATTTTTTAGGAAAGCGCTTGAGCAGATACTCTCGAAAATCGACTAGACAAGTGAGCTTTTCTTTGAGTTTTTGTAGCCCATCACGAAAAACAGA